>CAZIEX010000012.1:0-15382 GCA_964538585.1 uncultured Mycoplasmatales bacterium
CCATAATAATTATCTGGTAAAGCTGTTATTCTCTTAATTCAAATTGGATGAGTGCCATCCTTCATTCAAATAGAATCAATAATAGGATATTCATCTTTGTATAAATTGTAATCAATACCTGTTTTAAAAGGTTGCTTTGATCTAGCAATTTGTGCATCTCTATAAGAAGTTATTCAATCAACTGCTACAGATTTATTTTTATCCATTAATGGTAAATTTTGATTCATTTTGAATCCAAAATAACATTCTTTGTTTTGAATATGTAATCCAACTCTTGTAGAACCTCTAGATAATTGATCAGACAAAATAATAAAATTCACTTTTGAATCTATAAGGATATTTACAAAATCTTTTAAATAAGAAAAATCAGGATTAGTAATTACAATATCAAATTTAGAATAATTTCATCTTCGAAAATCAATGCCTTCTTGTTTGTGAGGATTAAAACCACTAAATGTTCAAGATTTCAATCTTCATTGTTTTGCAAAATGTAAAATTGCTTTTATAAAATTACATTTTGGTCCTACAACAGTTTCACCATTAATTAAAAAACATTTGTTTTTATTGTCAAATTTTATTACACAATATTTAATTGTTTTTTTGATGTTTGTTAAATGCTTTAACTCTTTTGATTCAACCATTTTTCTTGAAAAATAGTTTTATTCCATATATGGTGGGATATTCATCAAATAAATCTCAATCAAATGGTGACAAACCATTTTTGTTTTTGAAATATTCAGGTGGATAATTAATTAGTTCATTAAGTATGAATTGTAGTGGGGCAGGAGATTCTTTGCTTTTTGAGATATCTTTATTATTTTCTTTCTTTAAATTATAAAACTCTTGTGTTCTATGATGACCACTATTAAAATTTATTAATTTAACGATTTTTTTGTTTGCTTGTTCTTAGCAATTCATCATTTTTTATAGATTTATCATTCATATACAGATTATAAATTTTTTTGCCAAGCAAACAACTTTACTTGACCCTATATGGATTTATGTACATATTTAATATAATTATTTACTATTATGGGAATTTTCAATCGTTCTAATACTAATAAACTTGTTATCATAGAAGGACAACAAGAACTTAGCAAGGTACAATCTTCAATTGTATTCAAATCAATCTTATATTGTGCCTTAGGATTTATTGCTATAGCATTGTTCTCTTTTATATTTGGAGCCATTTGACAATTTTGCTTACCTACAATTGAAGATTTTTCAATAGCTTGATCTGTACTTCTTGTTGTTTCAATATTTCTTCTTCTTATTTCTGGTATTGTTTCAATATTTTGGGAAAGAAAAATGCTCTTTAAGAAATCTACTGGAATGACAATGGTTGTTTGAGGTTTCTTTATTATTGCTAACTCTTTAGCATTTTCTATGATAATTGCTGTTATTGAACAATCAATGTGATGATTAATAGGCTCAGTGTTTGTAGTAGCTGGATTAATTTTTGGATTGCTAGGATTAATTGGGTATTCAATTAGTAATAAAACAGCAATGACTATTAATAAAATTTTAAGAGTTTTAAGTATTGTTTTGTGTTCTATTTTTATGCTTACTTTTATTCTTGGTTTTGTCTTCTTGTTTGTATCATCTTATGCTTATGTGTACATTTCTTTAATAACTTCAGGTATTTTCTTCTTATTAATTTTCTTATCAACAATATCAACATTTAATGCTATGAAAAATACTCAATTATTAGCTGATGTTAATAAAGATATGCAAGGTCAAAAAGAATTGAATAACCGACTATCTTTAATTTTTGGTTACGAACTATTAGTTAACTTAATTGCTATTGTTTGAATAGTTCTTCAATTTGTTTTATTCTTCTTCGGTAGATCTTCTAGATTTTAATGTCTTACATATTTGGTAAAAAACCAATACTAGATTTAATTAAAAACAATAAACAAGACATACTTTGTGTCTTTCTAATTTCAAATAATAATTCACTAATAAATGAATGCAAATTTAATAAAATCAAATTTGAGATAAAAGATAAAAAATTTTTTAACAAATTTAATAAAAATCTTAATCATCAGTTTTCAGCTGCATTAATAAAAGACAAAAAACATAATTCATTATCTGAATACTTATCATCTTTTAATAAAGAAAAAGCTATTTTTCTAATAATTGACTCTATTGAAGATCCACAAAATTTTGGTGCCATCTTGAGAACTTGTGATGCAATGAATGTTGATGGAGTCATTTACAAGAAAAATAATCAAACACAGATTAATGATTTGGTAATCAAATCAAGTATGGGTGCAATTAATAATTTAAATCTATTTAAAGTTAATAATCTAACTGAATCAATTGAATTATTAAAGAAAAATGGTTTTTGAATTTATGCGTCTTGTTTAGATAAAGGTTCTAAACCCATTAATAATATTAAATTCGATAAAAAAACTTGTTTAATTGTCGGTAATGAAAATAAAGGAATAAGTCGTTTGTTAATTGAAAAATCTGATTTTAAAATTTCCATACCAATGCTAGGTTCTGTACAATCATTAAATGTATCTGTTGCTACTGGAATTTTACTTTTTACTATTGTTAACAATCAAGAATAATGATAAAAAGAATATTTGATGTTACTAATTCTTTAAATATTTCTGAATATAATTTACCATTGGTAATTGGAACATTTGATGTTGTCCACTTAGGACACTATGAACTATTTAAGAACTTACAATCTAAACAATTCAATATTTTATTAATTACTAATTCACCAAAAACTGATATTTACATTAATACTATTCAAAATAGAATTAAATCTTTATCTAATTTTGACCCATGATTAATTTACTATTTTGATGTAAATAAAAATAATTTAGAAGCCAATCAATTCATAAATCAAATATTGAAAAAAATTAACCCTTGCAAAATCATTGTTGGATCAGATTTTAAATTTGGTAAAAAAGCAATAGGTGATACAAATTTACTTCAACAATACTTTAACACAATAATAATTGAAAAGGATAATAAATATCAAACAAGAAAAATAAAAGAATATTATTTGCAAGGAGAAGTGTTTGAAGCTAACAAATTACTATACCTGCCAATTTGATATACAGAAAAAATAACAAAAGGTAAACAAATAGGAAGAACTTATGGTTATCCTACTTTAAATTTGTTATTTACTGATCCTAAGCAAATTATTCCCTCTAATGGTGTTTATGCTTCAATAATTATGTATGGTGAAAATCTTTACAATTCAGCAACATATATTTCAAAAAAGAATAACCAAACATTAGTTGAAACTTTTGTAATAGATGAAAAATTACCATTCGATAACTATGGTAAAGAAGTGTCAATCCAATTCTTAAAAAGAATTGATTATGTAAAAATATTACAAGAAAATACAATAGAACAAAGAAAACAAGTCAAAAAAATGGTTAATTTAGTAAAAGAATACTTTCAAACCAAATAGATATTTTTAAACTATGCTTTATTAATTATTTCAGCTATTTTATCTAGATCTGGATTAACATATTTATTTTTAGCTAATCCAAATTTAAATCCTTCGTCTTTTCCATATTTGGGGATTACATGCATGTGAATATGCATAACAGCTTGCCCAGCAATTTTACCTTGGTTTGATAAATAATTAAATCCTCATGGTTTTAATTTACTATTGTCAATTTTATTAGCAATAGTCTTACATAAACTAATCATATCAGTTAATACATCATCAGGTGTTTCAGCTAAATTACGATAATGTTTTTTGCTAATAATAACTGTATGTCCATCACTAATTGGATTAACATCTAAAAATGCTAATGCATTTTTATTTTCCCCTATTATTCGAGCAGGTACCTCTTTAGCAACAATCCCACAGAATACACAATCTTTCATAATTATTCTCCTTTCTTTCTTAATAGTAAGACACAATTGCAAGCAATTTGTTTACTATTAGATTCAAATCTGGTAGCTTTAACATTTATTTTTTTGGTATTTAAAATATTGATTAATGAATACCTAATGTCAGCTTTATATCTATCAAACATAATCTTATCACAAATAATAGTTAAATCAATATTAATTATTTCATATTCTTTTTCAATTAAATACAAACAATAATCAACAATAGCACAAGAATTTAAATTTTTATTGTTTTTGCTTTTATCACTAAAATAATCTCCTATATCTCCTCTTTGAATAGCGCCTAATATAGCATTAGATATTGCATGCAATATCACATCTCCGTCAGAATGGGCTACTATACTATATTCACTATTGAAAGTATAACCTCCAAGTGTTATTTGTGATTTTTTCTTAATTAAATTATGATAATCAATACCATGTCCAATTAAAAACATATAATTCATTTATTATATATGACAATAATAAATGGAAAAGTAATTGCTAGTGAAATTAAAGAGAAAATTAAACTTGAAGTAAAGGAATTGGCTTCTAAAAATATAATTCCCCACTTAGCAATAATTCTTGTTGGTAATAATCCAAGTAGCAAA
Organism: uncultured Mycoplasmatales bacterium; assembly: GCA_964538585.1. Taxonomy (GTDB): domain Bacteria; phylum Bacillota_I; class Bacilli_A; order Mycoplasmatales; family Mycoplasmoidaceae; genus Malacoplasma_A. The sequence goes on from CAZIEX010000012.1 coordinate 4,479, forward strand.
ATTTATGTAAGAAATAAAGCAAAATTAAGCGATGAATTAGGAACAAGAACCACCATTCATAAATTTGATGAGCTAATAACTGAAGAAGAATTAATCACTACAATACATAAATTAAATAATGATCAATCAATACATGGAATACTAGTTCAATTACCACTACCTAAGCACATAAATGAAGAACATATTTTAAACAAGATTAATCCTAATAAAGATGTTGATTGTTTTACTCTTATAAATACTGGAAAACTATGAACAGCTAAAAAACATCAAGTTAATTTAAAACCTTGTACTCCTGCCGCTATTATTACTTCATTAAAACACCATAATATCACTACTGCCGGTAAACATGTAGTAATTATTGGTAGAAGTAATATTGTTGGTAAACCTGTTGGTGCATTATCACTATTAGAAGATGCTACTGTTACCTTTTGTCATTCTAAAACAACGAATTTAAAAGAAATTTGTAAAACAGCTGATATTTTAATTGTTGCAATTGGATCTAAAAAATTTGTTAACCATGAATTTATAAAAGAGAATGCTATTGTTATAGATGTTGGTATAAATCGTGATGAAAACAATCATGTAGTTGGTGATGTAGATTTTGATGATGTTAAAGATATTGTCTCTTACATCACTCCTGTCCCTGGTGGTATAGGCCCACTTACAGTTATGCAATTAATGCAAAATCTCATAATTTTAGCAAAAATTAATAACTCAAAATAATTATGGTTTATTCAATTATCCTTTTTGCTGGCAAAAGTACAAGATTTAAAAATAAGTCTGATAACAAAATATTTTCCAAAATTAAAAATCAACCATTATATTACTTCACTTTAAATCAATGCTTACAAATAAAAGAAATTAAACATACTATTTTAGTTGTAAACAAAACTAATTTAAGCAAGATTTCTAAATTAATTTCTAAAAATAATTGTTCAATTATTGAAGGAAGTTCATCTAATAGATTTGAATCATTAAAAAAAGGAATAAATTTTTTAAATAAAAAATTTATAGTTAACCAGAATGATACCATTCTTACATTTGATGGAGATCGTCCATTAGTAAGTAAAGATTTAATTTTAAAACATATTCAAAAATGTGAACAAGTAGGATTTACAACTACCATATTACCTGTATATGATTCAATCTTTAATTTTAAAAATTTCTCTTATATAAAAAGAGATAATTTATCACTTGTTCAAACTCCACAATCATTTAAATTTAAATATTGAAAAACAACATATAACAAGTCTGGAACAGATTTATTTACGTGTTTAAATCTTAAATTAGCATCTAAAAATTTAATCAATGGTGAATTAAAAAATTGGAAAATTACAACTTCCAATGATTTAAAAAATATTCAAGATTTTAAATAATTATTTATTTAGAAATTTAGTAACTTCAGATACAAATTTATCTGTTTCTTCTTCAAAACATAAGTGTGCTGAATTATTAAATTCAACAATTTCAATATTGTTTTTGTGTTGTTTAGAAAATAATTTTTTTGTCATTTTAAATGGAATAATTCCATCTGCAACTCCAAGACATAACAACATTGGAACTTCAATTCTTTTTTGTGCTTTTCATATACTTGATAACACATTTAAATTTCCCATTTGTTTCTTTCCTAAATAACTCATTTGATTTCAATTTTCTAATTGAAATTCTAATTGTTGTTTGTTCTTATCATTTCATTTAGAATCTTTAGCAAAATTAACAATGTTATAGTACAAATAAGTTAATAGAAGCATTTTTTCATCCATATTTTTAGGAAAGAAATATCTTAAAAATACAAGTGCTCTATAAATTGAAGTTAAATTCATAGGAGAAATAAGAACTATTTTTCTAATTTTATTTCTTACTTTATTTTCCACTAAAGAAGCAATTGCCCCACCCATTGAATGACCTATTAAATTAACGTTTGATAAATCAAAAGCATTAATAAAATCTACTACATAGTTAACAATGTTAGAGAATTTTAGTGCTTTTTTATAAACTTTCTTATCATTTGGTAATTTATTTTTCTGACTATGACCAGGTAGGTTTAACAAATAAACATCATACTCTGGAAATTGATCAGCACAAACAAAATAGGTATAACTAACACAAAAGCCATGAATGAATAAAATAATACCCTTTTTTTCTTTGGTAGCACTAATTAATTTATAGTCAAATTTATCTTTATTAATATTTGTCGTAGTCTCTTTTACTTGGTTATCTTGCATTGTGACTCTACAAACTCCTTCAATTCATTTGCTGTAGTTGTTTCTACATTACTACTTACTGCAATAATTGTTCCTTCTAAAAAAGCACAATCAACAAAAGCTACTTTTCTTTGTATATTTTCATCATTAATCATTTGCATTGCCATTTGTGAATTCAATAAAGATGAACCTAAATCATAAATAATAAGTAACTCTGAATTTTTAGTTAATTCTCTAATTTTATCTGCTATTTCCATTGGATTAGTGCCAAAAACCTTAACTTCTTCTATTCCACCAATGTAATCGAAAACAAAATTACCTTGTTTCATTTCATTAGCAAATTCATAAACTGATTTTGCTATATTTTTAGAATGTGATATAAGCAAAATATTAACCATTGTATATTTCTGATAATCCTTTAAATATTAATGCTATAGATAATGCACCAGGATCACAATGGCCTATTGAACGATCACCTAAATATGAAGCTCTTCCTTTAGTAGCTTTCATATTTAAAGTAGATTCATAACCTTTTTGCGCTGCAATAGCTGCTTGTTTAAAAGCTAATGGATCATTAGGTTTAGCTTTTTTAAACTCTTCAATTGCTGGAATAAGTGCATCAATCATAGTCTTCTCACCTTGTTGAACTTTACCTAATGATTTAATGTCATTAAGTGCAGCAGTAAGGCAAGTAGCTAAAATAGCATTATCAATTTGATTTTGTCCTTTTAAAGCAATGGACATTTGCATAAATGCACTACCAAACAATGGGCCACTACTTCCACCAATTTTAGACATTAAAATAGTAGCACATTGCATTAAATCAGCTGGCAGTGAAGTTGATTCAGCAAAAATGGATTTATTCTTGATTATTTCAGAAAAACCACGACAAATATTAGTTCCATGGTCTCCATCTCCAATGGTAGCATCTAATTCATTTAACAAATCTTTATTACTATTTAGTTGCTTATAAATAGCTTCAATAAAAGGAATTATTTTCATATGAAAATATTTTACAGTATTAATCTATTGGATAATCAATAAATATGAGCCTGCTCCATTAATTATGATTTTGCTATTTTTATTGTGTTCTAGAAGTGATTTATATTCTTTTTCAATTAATGGATATTTTTTTAATGTATATGGTTGCAAATCATTGAATGGCTGATCAAAATTAATTATTTCATTTGATAGTTGCTTGTATAGTTTATGTGTGTCTTCTATTGAAGATTTAAATTTTTTATCATTGTCTAAACAAGAAAAAATTTCTTTAGTTGAAGACTCAATTTGAATTGGATATAAAGCCATATGTAAATTTATTGGTTTGATTTTAATGACTCTATCACCATATTGGCTTATATGAGCAATACCAAATTTAGAATAAAAAAATAAAATATCGCTACCGATGTTTAAAGCTATATCTTTTAGTTGGTTTTCTTCAAGTTCAATTTTATGTTTAGACAAAAAATATCTCAAAACAAAAGCAGCATCTGTAGATTCTCCACCTAATCCACTACCAATAGGAATAAATTTCTTAACAACAATTTCATAATTAGTATCAATATTTGGAAAATTAATATTAATTCATTCAATAATTTTTGTAATTGAGCAATCTTTGTAATTAATAGGAAATTTGCCTTGGTTTAAATAATGAATAGAAAGTTTATCTGACTTAGAGATTTTTATCAAATCAAATGATTTTTTTCATATTTGAATAACAGAATCAATTTTGTGTTTTTGTTCTCCTTTTTCTAATGGAAACACTTTTAATATTCAATTTACTTTACCACATGCCTTTTTAAAAAATAACATAATTATTCCTTTGATAAAAATTTAAAAATTTTAAAATGATTAGATTCAGAAATTTCTTCACTTCTAACATTTGAATTTAATTTAAAATGTTTATACATTGCATCAATTTTTTCTTTAGAGAAAAGATATTTTAGATTGTTTGTGAAAGTTTTTCTTTTTGCTAAAAAGATGTTTTTTAAATACTTGCTATATTCTTGATTAAATTTCTCATTATTTATTTTCTCAATTTTTAAAAATACTGATTGCACTTTTGGGATCGGATCAAAACTAGTATTAGGAACATCAAATAATAATTTAGCTTTTGCATAATGTTGAAAAATACAAGACATACTATTAAAATCTGAAGTTTTGTGTTTTGCTAACAATTTATCTCCAAATTCTTTTTGTAGCATACAATACATAGTTCTTATTTCTTGTTCTTTTAAAAATTTTAAAACCATTAATGAAGAAATTGAATATGGCAAATTAGTAATAATGCATGGGTTTTTGTATTTCTCAATTATTAAATTCAAATCATATCTAATAACATCATCATTAATTGTTGTGATCATTTGATTAGATTTGTATTTTTCTTTCAAATTAGCAAATAATCTTTTGTCTAATTCAATTAAGTATAATGGGTTTTTAAATTCCAATAATTTATCAGTTAGTGCTCCTAATCCAGGGCCAACTTCAATGATAACATCAATTTTTTTGTAATCAATTGACGCTTGAATTAAATCAAGAATACTTTCATCAACTAAAAAATTTTGTCCCATTCTTTTAGATGGAATAAAATTTTGATTTTTTAAATATCCTTTTGTTTCTCTTTTAATGGACATTATTCAATTTCAATATGACCAATACTAGTTTGAAATTTTTTATTTCGTTTTTTAATAATAATTTGGTGCATAATGTAAGATTGAAGAATTGAAATAGCTGCATTGAAGAATCAATAAACTCCAACACCAGTAGGAGTGAATGCAACGATCACAGACATTACCCCAGTAAATATGTATTGGAACATATTTCGTTTTCTATCTTCTTTTTTACCTTTAAAGCTATTTGTTGTAGCATTTCTATTTCGTTTCTTTGCTCAATAGGTAGGCAACCAAGTAGATAAAAATTGAATAGGAATAACCAATAATAAGAAGAAAATATAAGTTCAACCGCCACTGGTAAAATTACTAAATATTTGAGTTAATGGAGTATAAGAGAAATTTCATATATTAAATAAAACTGTTGCTTTCAATGGACGTAAAATAGTAACAACACGATAAACAATTAAGAAAATTGGAAGTGTTAACAACATTTGCTCAAAAGCAGCAAATGGATGAACATCATTCTTTTTATACAAAGCAGAAATCTCTTGCTGCTTTTGCTGTTTAGAATGTGCATCTTTCATTCCTTTATACTTAGCATTAATTTCCGATAGCTTACCATTTAATTCTGTCATTTTTTCGTTTTCAAGAGTAGATTTAATAGTAACTAAAATGGTAATTAAACGAATAATAACAATTAATACAAAAATACTTATCAAAGCATTTAGACCACCTCATCAAGTGTGAAGGCCTCAACAAATTTGCATTGTTAATCATGCACCAGGTCAGACAAATCAAGCATAGAATGGCCCATAATCCATTGTCCATTCACTAAACGAGTGAAATTGTTGGGCAGATGATCCAATTAAGTCATAACGATAGTCTCCTGTTGTACCAAATTTAAAGCCAAATTCAAGACCTGAACCTAAATTAGTACTTGTTGCTACAGAAGAATCAAATGAAGTTTGAAAGCAACCTCATAATCCCATCACAAAGAAAAATAATAAAATTAAAATTTTAAGCCATTTCCATATTTCTTTTAGTATTGTTTTAGCAGTAGATGCTTTAGATTTTGGTTTAACTCAAAATGGACTAGTTACATTAGAACTAGTTGTATTATTTACATTGTTGAAGCTAAATGCAGGTTTTGATCCCATTTTTAAGTTTTGTTATATAAGTTTATTAATAAATCTCTATTTTTTGTAAATGTATTTTTTAAGTAGTTTATTTGGACAATAATTAAAACATCAATGGATTTTATCATCTTCAAGGAACGAACAATCGCTCTTATTTGTCTTTTAATTTTGTTTCTTAAAACTGCTGTTCTAAAAAGTTTTTTATTAACTGAAATTGCAAATCTCATTTGTTCTAGTTCATTAGAAATAAATTTTAATGTAAAACTTTCATTTTTAATTTGCATACCATTTCTATAGACTTCTTTAATTAATTGATTTGATTTCAAAGAAATAATAGTTTTTTTATTCATCAGAAGAAGATAATTTTTTGCGTCCTTTTTGTCTTCTTTGAGCTAAAATTTTTCTTCCTTTAGATGTAGAATTACGTTTACGAAATCCAGAAACTTTAGCTCTTTTTCTTTTGTTAGGTTGAAAAGTTCGTTTCATAATAATAATATATTATATAAATATTAGAATATAACTTATGATTGCCAATCATGATTTTTATATAGTCAAAAATAAATTTTCAGACATTAAAAAAGAATTACAAAAAATCATTAACAATCAACAAATTTATGATGATTTTATAAAACCTTTGCTGCTTTATAATTTGGATAATTCTACTTTAATTTTATTAGCTACTAATAGTTTTGTTAAAACTACTATTAGTAATAATTATTTATCAACAATTACTGATACAATTAACAAGACTTTAAATTCTAATTTTTCAATTTCTATAGCAACTAGTGATGAAATAGCTGCTAAAGAAATGAATCAAAACAAATCAAATGTTAGAAATGTGAATTTTTTTAATGATTCAAATATCAATACTGGATATTTATTGGAAAATTTTATTGTAAGTGCATTTAATAAATCTGCTTATAATGCAGCAAATAGTATTTTAAAAAATGGTAAATGAAACCCTATTTTTATCTATGGTGGAGTAGGACTAGGTAAAACACATTTACTAAATGCAATAGGTAATGAATATCTACAAATTTATCCTAATTCTAGAGTTTTTTACATTAGTAGTGATGATTTTGTTCGGGATGTATATAAAGCTCTAATTTCTAAAGATAGTACCGACATCGAAACACTAAAAGATAAATATCAAGCATGTGATCTTTTGTTATTTGATGATGTTCAATATCTAGCTAATAAAGAGAAGATTAATGAAATTTTCTTTAACATTTTCAATCACAATATTTCTAAACAAAAATATATTGTAATGACTAGTGATAAATTACCAGAACAATTGGAAAATTTTGAAAATAGAATAAAATCACGTTTTGCATCTGGATTAATTATCCAGATTAATAAACCTAGTATTGAAAGTGTTATGGAAATTCTTGAATATAAAATAAAAGAATTTGATGTTCCATTTGTTTTTACAAAAGAATCAATTGCTTATATTGCTAGACGTAATCAAAATGACATTAGAAAATTAGAAGGCTTTTTAAATCAAATAGTTTTTTATGCTGAAAGTGATTTACAAGAAGGAGCAATAATTACTCCAAGTATCATTCAAAAAGCAACTGAAGTTACACATAATGATGAATTAATAAATGTAGGTTATGATTTAGACCCAAACATACTAATTGATCAAGTTGCTCTGGCATATGGAATTAGTCCCAAATTAGTTAAATCTAAAAGTTCTAAAAAAGAAATATCTGTTGCTAGACAAGTTGCTATTTATGTATTGAGAAAAAAATTTAATATGCCTTACCAACAAATAGGTAAGTTTTTTAGTGGAAGAAATCACTCAACTATTATTGAATCTTATAACAAAATTAAAGATGTAATTGAGAAAGATTCTAATTTAAAAATTTTTGTTGATAAAATTTACAAAAATTTGTAATTTCCAACAATCCAACAATCTAATTAATAATAATATTAATTATAAAATAAATATAAATTATGAAAATAAAAATACAGACAAAAACATTACTTGAAAATTTACAATTATCAAATCTTACAACTTCTAATGTTAATTTAAATCCATTTTTAGTAGGAATATTAATTGAAGCTCATAATAATCAAATCACCTTATCAAGCTCAAATAGTAATTATCAAGGAAAAATAATTATTAAAAATGATTTTGAATGCTTTGAAGAAGGAAAAATATTAATAAAAGGTTCTTTATTATTAAATCTTATATCAAAAATAGATTCTGATTCAGTTGAATTAACAACTGTTGAAGACAATGTGTTAAACATATCTAATGGTAAAGGTATTTACAATTTGAATCTAATGGATACTACGGGATTTCCTATTTTAGATTTTGATCATAAAAATGCTCAAGAATTAATTATTCCAGTAGATTTACTTAGAAAAGTTTTATTAAAAATATTTCCTTGTGTAGCAAATACTAGTTTAGAACAAAATAGATTCTTAAACGGAATTCTATTTGATTCAACTAGAAAAGAAAATTATTTAGAAATAGTAGGAACAGATTCATTTCATTTAGCTTATACAAAAAAAGAAATAAAAGTACCTAAATTAAAATTTATTATTTCACCTGAAACTTTAAGATTTATTGAAAATATTGCAAAAAATGAAAAAGAAATTCATTTATTTATCAATGAACAAAAAATATTTGTTTTAGTTTCAGATAATATTTTTATATGCAGGTTAATAGATGGACAATATCCATCATTCTATAAAGTTCTTGAGAATAATTATCCTTTCTCTTTTACACTTAAGAATAAAGAAATTCTTAATACTATAGATTTAGCTTCAGTTCTTGTAAATAGTAAAGATAAACCTACAATTAAATTAACAGTTAACGATAAAGAAATAAAAATATCTACACAAAGTGTAGAAAGTGGAAGTTCAATTCAAACAATACCTACAATTGATACAAATTTAGATCAATCACTAACATTAATTTTAAACATCAATTTTTTACAACATATATTAAAAGCTTTTGATGGTGAAAATGTAACTTTTAATCTTATAGATGATAAAAAACCAATTTTAATTACAAACAAAACTAATATTGAGGATAAGTTTTTAATTCTACCTATTAGAGCTTAATAAGCTAAATAAATATATTCCATCTTTTTCTCTATTATCTAAAATTCTTGTTATAGAATATATAGTTAATAATATTTTATGGACAAAACAGTATTACTAGAGAAAAGAAAAAACCTTCTTAATGAAGAAAGTACTTCTGATGAATTGTATTTAAATAATGATTTTGTAGATATAACAAAATTTATACCTACACAGACTTTAATTGATTTTATCTTTAATGATAATCTTAATCAAATTTTTATTTTTAAAGGAACAATTTCTCAAAATGTTAAAAATGAAATAAATTCTATAGACAAACCAGAAAAACTTTTAAAATACTGTGAACTTAATGATATTAAGATATCTAAACCTGAGAATGTTACTAATTCATCTTTAGATGAATATAAGAGAAAATATGAGAAAGAAATAATAGAAGAAAAATTTAAAGCACTTGATAATTTAGTAAGTTTAGGAAAAAGAAGCTTAATTGAAAATTATGATACATCCATTTGAAAATTATTTTTATCTTATGGATTTTTATATGGAGTTTCTACTTATCCAAACAAAGATGAAAAATTATTAAAAGCTCCTTTGATTAATATTGAAATAAATATTCAACAAAGAGATGATGGTAGTATAGTTTTATCCAAATGAAATGATGGTAATATTGTTCAAAATGAAGTTTTATTTAATTTTTTAGAAGACCAATATGATATTAAAATAGATCCTCAATTATTAATTAATATTGATCAACAATTTGATTCAAATCAATATTTTGAAAAAATTAAAGAAATTTGTGTTGATACAACAATTTGTGATTCTTTTGAAAAATTTACAAAAACAAAAAAAGAACCGTTTATTAGAGAATTTGAAAATAAATTATTTATTAAAAAGATGCTTGTTATTTCTCTTATCAACCCAGTAGGTGGTAAATTATTAAGAGACTATGATAAAATTTTAAAAGAAGAATATTCATTTCCAACTGTAGACACTATTTTTTCTAACAATCTTAATGGTTTGATATATGAAAAAGATAATTTATTAGAAATTAACAATTCACTTAATTTATCACAAAAACTTGCTATTGTCAATAGTTTAACTAAAAACTTATTAATATTTGGTCCTCCAGGAACTGGAAAATCAGAAGTTGTTATTAACATTATTGCTAATGCATTAGCAGCAAATAAAAATATGTTAATAGTTAGCGAAAAGAAAGCAGCTCTTGATGTTATTTTTGAACGTTTAGGTGTTCTTAATAAATTAATTATGTCTGCTTTTAATAACAAAAATAAAGATATTTTTTATGAAAACATCATTGCTATTAATAAAGCAATTATTTTTTCTAATCCTGTAAATATAACTTTAAAAAATGAGCTATATTTGCAAATATTTAACTATTACACAAAGTTAAATTCAATTCTTGTATACAAAGACAAATATGGTGGTGATATAAAATCATTTATTGAATCATATAGTCAAATAGATTTAAAAGAATTTCAAAAACATCAGCAAACAATATTTGAACTTTATAAATTAACAAGTTTAAGCACTAATTATTTGCAACAATTTACTCAAATACAAAACTTTTATAAAGTTTACACTGATCTCAAACAACTAATTCCTAATATCTCATTTACAAAGCAAATATTTAATAAAAAATCTATTAGTGAATTTTTAGCATGTTGAGATAACAATGAATTTAAAAATTCAACATATTCTTTAATTCAATTTTTAGTGAGTGGTAAAATTATTAAAAAAAGACCATTATTTTTTATCCTTGCTAAAGAAAACAAAAATGTTAATTTTAACAATGTAATTGATTGTTTGTGTGAAATTAAGGATAAAGATTTGTTTTATATTGAGAATGCAAAAGAATTTATCGATTTTTTAAATAATGA
>CAZIEX010000012.1:15482-18770 GCA_964538585.1 uncultured Mycoplasmatales bacterium
AAATTGTTCGTATTGCTAATTTGTCTCGAAGACCATCAATTGCTAAAGTTATAAAGAACAATTATGAAATTTTAAGAATAATATTTCCTGTTTGAATTCAATCTCCAGATTCCGCTGCAATAACTATCCCCTTGAATAAAGGTGAATTTGATATTGGAATTTTTGATGAATCATCACAAATGAGAATTGAAAGAGGTATTCCTTTAGTCTATCGTTGTAAGAATTCTATTGTTTCTGGAGATGACAAACAGTTGAAACCAACAAATTTCTTTTTAAAAATTAATGAATTAGGTGAAGTTTATGAAGGACATTTAGATAATGTTGATTCACTTCTTGATAAAGCAAAATCATCCAATTGAATGAGTTTTACATTAATGAATCATTATCGTTCTACAAATGAAGAACTTATTCATTTTTCAAACAAGCATTTTTACAACAATAAGCTCCAATGTATCACCAAAAATAAATGTTTTAATCAATCAATTGAAACAATAGATTTAGATGCTACTTATAACCGTAAACGTGGTATTAATGAAGGTGAAGCAAACAAGGTAGTTCAAATACTATCTGACACTTACACTCAATATAAATCAATAATTATTATTACATTCAATCAAAAACAAGCTGAACATATTGAATTATTAATAAATCAAAATCCTAAGATAGCTAAATTAGTTGATGAAAATGTCATTAAAATTCGTAGTTTGGAAAATGTTCAAGGTGATGAAGGTGATTTAGTTATTATTTCAACTACATTTGGTAGAGATTCTGAAGGTAAGTTTATTCAAAATTTTGGCCCAGTTAACCAAAATGGAGGTATGAATCGAATCAATGTAATGATCACTCGTGCAAAAAATAAAATGGTTATTATTAAGTCATTTAAATCAAGTGATATTACTAATTTAGATAATGAAAATACTAAAGTTTTGCATGATTTCTTTCAATATGTAGAGCAAATCCAAAGTGGTATTAATGTTTTGCTTGAAGAAACTCAAACTAGCAATTTATTTAACACATATGAAAATGAAGAATTATCTCAAATATTTAAAGAATTATGTGATGAGATATTACCAAGTTATCCTAACATAGAAATTAAACAAAATGAATATATAGGATCAAATAAAATTGACTTAATTATTCGTGATATTAACACAAAAGAAGTTAAATTATTTTTAATTTTTGATTCGCAAAGCAAACTTAATGAATATCAGGCTAATCACATAAAATTAATTCAAAATATTGACCAACAAAAATATTTTGAAGATCGTCAATATAGAACAATTAGAATTAATAGTTTTGAATGAGCAATAGATAAAAAAAATATTGTTCAAACAATTATAAATTGTTTGTAAAATATATTTAATGTCTTTGTCTGCTGGAATAATTGGTTTACCGAATGTAGGGAAATCTACTTTATTTAATGTGCTTACTAAAAGCCATGTTGAGGCTGCTAATTATCCCTTTGCAACAATTGACCCTAATGTGGGAATAGTTAAAGTTTATGACCAAAGATTAATTGATCTAGCTAATTTAATTAATCCAGACAAAACAACATTTGCTACATGTACCTTTGTTGACATAGCAGGATTAGTTAAAGGAGCAAGCGAAGGTGAAGGATTAGGTAATAAATTTTTATCAAATATCCGGGAAGTTGATGCAATTTGTCATGTTGTAAGATGCTTTGAAGATAAGAATATTACTTCAGTTTATGATGGCATAGACCCAGTTAGGGATATTGAAATAGTTAATCTTGAATTAATTTTATCTGATTTAGATGTTGTTAATAAAAGATATGCTAAAGTATTACCTAAATTTAAATCAGGTGATAAAGAATCTATAAAAGAATTAAATTTGTTAACAAATTTGAAAAACTTATTTCAACAAAACAAATTAGCTAAAGAATACATTCCAACTGATGATGAAAAAATATATCTTAAAAATTACAATTTATTGACATATAAGCCAACAATTTATATTGCTAATGTTGATAGCAAAGATATAACTAATCCAGAAAACAATTTATATTGCAGTAAATTAAAACAAGTAATTAGTTCTAATGACAAAGTGATAGCAGTTGCTATTGGTTTAGAAAATGAATTATCAGAACTTTCACCTGAAGACCAAAGAATATTTATGCAAGATTTAGGTATTTCTCAGTTAGGTATTGATCATTTAATTGAAAAAACATATCATTTGTTAGGCTTAAGGACATATTTCACATTTGGAAAAAAAGAAACAAAAGCTTGGACTTTTGTTGAAGGTATGACTGCCCCTGAATGTGCAGGAATAATTCATTCTGATTTTCAAAAAGGATTTATTCGAGCTGAAATTTGTTCTTATCAAGATTTGTTAACTTATAAATCTGAATTAGCAGTAAGAGAAAAGGGTAAAATGCACATTGAAGGCAAAGAGTACAAAATGAAAGACGGAGATGTTTGTCTATTCAGATTTAATGTTTAAACAAGAAAGGGTAGTTAATTATGAAGTTAAATGCATTTAATCGTTCAAAGGGTTGAATAGAAGCTATATGTGGTCCAATGTTTGCAGGTAAATCAGAAGAATTATTGAGAAGACTTAATCGTTTGCAATATGCTGAGATTTCATACGTACTATTTAAACCATTATGTGATACTAGAACTTCTGGAACAGCAAAATCACGAGATGGGAGAACTCAAAAAGCAATTGAAGTTAAAACATCTAAGGATATTCTAAATTATTTAGATATTCATAAAGATAAAAAATATGATGCTATAGCCATTGATGAAGCGCAGTTCTTTGATAGCGAATTAGGAGTTGTTTGTGATCAATTAGCTAATAAAGGCTATGTTGTTTATGTAGCAGGTTTAGATTTAGATTTTAAAGGTCAACCATTTGAATCTATGGCTTATGTTCTATCTTATGCAGATTACATCACAAAATTAACAGCTATTTGCACAGAATGTGGGCAAGAAGCTTGCCGGACTCAAAGATTAATAAATAAAGAACATGCAAGTCTTTCTGATCCCATTGTTATAATTGGTGATAAAGAAAGCTATGAAGCTAGATGTCGTAGACATCACATAGTTAAAAAATAATTTTATTTGTTTTTAATTACTTGTGCAGCAGTTAAGTAGGCTAGCTTAACTACATCTTCAGCACTTGCACCACGACTTAAATCATTAACAGGTTTATTTAGACCTAAAATAGTTGGGCCAATTGCTTGATATTTACCTAATCTTTGAGCAATTTTATATCCAATATTACCTGCATCTATATTAGGGAAAATAAATACATTAGCAGGTTTATTTC
>CAZIEX010000013.1:0-2420 GCA_964538585.1 uncultured Mycoplasmatales bacterium
CTATAATATAGTAGCTATTACAATATTGTTGGCTAATTGTGTCAGGGTAGAAATACAGCAGCACCGTGCTTTAAATGATATGTGTAATAGCTTTTTATGTAAAAAAAGTCAGAAACTTAAATTTCTGACTTTTTCTTTTTTGTTTTACTAAAAAATTAACGAATACGAATACTTGGACCCATTGAAGGTGATAAATAAATAGATTTAATATATTCACCTTTAACTGTACTAGGTCTTTTAGAGCTAATAAAGTTTATTATTGCTTCGACATTTTCAATAATATCTTCATCTTTTGCTGAAACTTTTCCTACAGTCATATGAACATTACCATATGAGTCAGTACGATAAGTTGATTTACCTGATTTAAATTCTTTAATTGCATTTAAGACATTAGTAGTTACTGTTCCAAGTTTAGGGTTAGGCATTAAACCTTTTGGACCTAAAACTTTTCCTAATTTAGCTAATTTAGGCATAAATTTTGGTGTAGTAATAATTACGTTGTAATCAAATCAACCATTTTGAATATCAGCAATTTTTTCATCACTACCGTAATATGAAGCTCCAGCTTCAAGTGCTTGCTTTTCAGTTAATGAATCATCAATAACTAAAATAGTAGTCTTTTTTCCATAATAATGTGGTAAGGCTATTGTTCCTCTTAATTGTTGCTCTGCTTTAGTAGTATCAACATTTAATTTGATAGCAATATCGATAGAGCCATCAAATTTTGAGAATGAAACTTTCTTAGCTAAGATAACACCATCTTTAATAGAATAGATTTTCTTAGAATCAATTAATTTTTTAACTGCTAAATATTTTTTTCCAGCCATAATTAATTAGATCCTTTCTTTAAACTATTTTTCTTAGGTGTTAAATCAACATCTTTAATTTTAATTCCCATTTGTTTAGCAGTACCAGCAATCATTCTTAAAGCCATGTCTTCATCATAAGCGTTTAAATCAGCTTTTTTAGTACGAGCTATTTCTAAAGCTTGTTCTTTAGAAATGGTAGCAACAGTGTCAATTAATTGATTCTTACCAGCTTTTTCAATTTTAGCAGCACATTTTAATAAAACACTTGCAGGAGTTGATTTAATTTCGAATTTAAATGATTTATCAGCATAAGCTGTTATGATACAAGGAACAACATCACCATTACGATCTTGGCGTGTCATATCATTGAATTGTTTAGTAAATTCAGCCATATTAATTCCAATAGAAGCTAATGCTGGACCAGGTTTGGCTTGTCCACCAATTAGTTGAATCTTGGCAATTCTAGCTATTTGTTTTTGCTTTGCAGCCACAAGTAATTCCTCCAAAAATAAAAATGAATTAAACTCTACGTGGTTTAGCGTGAATATAATATTCACTTCCACATGCTACAATAAAGTAACTTGCTCTCTACGAGTTAAATAAAGAGTTATGTATATTTTATATATTAATTAGATAATTCTAAAATTATTCAATCGAGAATAACTCTTCACCTGCATTTGTATTACCAAATGCTTCAATTGAAACGGAACGATCTTTTAGTGAATCGGATAATATCACAATCGGAGTGGTAATATCATATTTAAGATTTTGATAGCATCTAAATCAACAGTGGCAATTGGATCTTTTGCTTTTAGTTTTTGACCTACTTTAACTTTATATTTAAAAATTTTTTCTTTTTGTTTTGAATCAATTTTAACAGTGTCAATACCAATATGAACTAAAATTTGAGTACCATCATTTGCTTCTAGACTAAAAGCATGACCTTCACAAAGGATTAATTTTCCATCAAATGGCGCAATAAACTCACCACTAGTAGGATAAATACCAATTGTTTCCCCCATCATATTTTGACTAAAAGTTTCATCCTTTATTTTTGAATTAGGAATTATTTTACCAGTAACCGGACAAAGAATTTTAAACATAATTATTTACCTTTCACAAATTAAATTAACTATTGTATCAACATCACTAGGTTTGATACACATAATAATAAAAGTTCTAGCTATTATTAAGCACAAAACAGTTATCATTAAAATTACTATTTTAATATTAGATTTGATTCACTTAGTAAATCAATTACATTTTTGGATATCAATTTCATTGTATAGATGTTTTATTCGATAAATAAACCATCAACAACACAAAATAGTTGATAAAACAAAAACTAGTCCGCAAACTAAAAAAGCAATTTGTGAACTAGTCATACATTTATATTAATTTAGTTTCTTTCATTACTTTTTCAATACCAGCAATTGCTTGGTCTTCATCGAAACCTTTAGCATGAATTTGTACTTTATTATTTACTTTAACACCTAAGGCCATCAAATTAATTAATGATTTTGCATTTGCTGTTCGTCCATCAACTATAAAACTAATTTCAGATTTATATTTTGATGCTTCGTTAGTTATTTTGCTAGCAGGACGAGCGTG
>CAZIEX010000013.1:2520-16714 GCA_964538585.1 uncultured Mycoplasmatales bacterium
TAACTACAAGTTTACCTAAACCAAATAAATTAAATTCACCACTAGTTTTTAACTCAGAAAGTATAGTTTTATTTAAACTATTGAATAAATTTCTAACTTTTTCAATTGATAAGTTATTTTCATGAGCTATTTGTTTTATTATTTCATTTAGTCTTTTAGCTTTTTCCATATTGAAAAATTATACAAAAATGAGAAAAAATTTTTTAATTTTTCAAATAGCTTATATAATAAATCGCATTTATAATTATGAACTATTCTTTATTGTGTTTAGATTTAGATGGGACATTATTAGATAAGAAGAAAAGAATTGACACATATAGTATTCCTTCTTTACAAGAATTTACTAAGCAAAATGGTCAAATTTTAATAGCAACTGGACGACATTTTGTTACTGCTAGTAAATATCACAATGAGATTAAACAACTAACTAATAATAAGTGTAATTATTTAATTACTTTAGATGGAAGTGCTGTTTATAAAGACAATGAATTAGATGAAAAATTATCAATTGCAATTGATGAAAAAATTGTCAAAGAATTTATTGCATTATGCAATAAATATAAACTAAAATACATCATTTACTTAAAAGAAATGTTAGTTAATAAAACAAATAATGTCTTGACTAATTCAAAACTTATAAAAACAATATCTAAACACTATAAAAAAATTGATGCTTTAATTGATTTTGAGCCAAAAGATTATTCAGCTTTTAAATTAAATGTTTCAGGTATAAGTATTAAGAAAATTAATCTTTTAATTAGTGAATTAAATCAAAAATTTTCTGGACAATTAAATTTCTTTTGTATGAACAAAAGATTTTATGAAATTGTTGCTATTGGTGCATCAAAAGGTAATGCAATAAAAGCAATAGCTAAAAATTTAGATATTTCTTTAGCTAATACTGCTGCAGCAGGAGACAATAATAATGATTTATCTATGCTTAAAACTGTCAAATTATTTGGAGCAATTAATTCTTCTTCAATTGAACTAAACAAAAGTTGTAGCATTGAAATTAAGTTTAAAAAAGGTGGAGTAGGAAAATTCGTAGAAAATTGTATTTTAAAACCTGCTCCGGTTGCTAAAATATTAATTTCTGATGTTGATGGTACATTAATTACAAAAAAAGAAAAAATAATTTGTGATGAAACAAAAGATATTTTGAAGAAAACAATAGGAACCAAAATTCCTTTTTTTTGCATTTGTACTGGTAGAAACGTTGTCTCTTCATATGAGATATTATCATCAATAGGTCTAAAAACATTTAAAAATACTTATATTATCGCTAACAATGGTAGTGTAATATATGAAGTTAATTCTAATAAAATAATTTATAAAAATTTAATGTCTCAGAATGATGCCAAGCCTGTTTTTGAATTAATTAAAAAAGCACAAGATATTATGACAATTGGTGCTATTATTCATCCTTGTGTTGAACAAGAAATCAGAAAATCAATTGATTCTGACTTGGAATATATCCCTAATTTATACACTATCAATCGTCTTTATATTCTTGATCTTTTAAAAAAAGTAAATTTAATTTCCAAAAGCAATCCAGAAGATTCATTTTATGAATTGCCAGAAATTGGTGAAAAAATGCAACTTGCTAAATTTGTAATTTATTTTAGTTCAATAGAAGACAAAACAAAATTTTTAAAAATGTTTAAAGAACAAAATATCAATGTTGATATTTCTTCAAGTAATAAATTTAATATTGAAATTACACCAAAATTTGTTTCGAAGGGTACAGCAGTAAAAATTTTGTGTAATGCTCTTGATATTTCAACAGACAAAATAATCAT
Source organism: uncultured Mycoplasmatales bacterium (assembly GCA_964538585.1). Classification (GTDB taxonomy): domain Bacteria; phylum Bacillota_I; class Bacilli_A; order Mycoplasmatales; family Mycoplasmoidaceae; genus Malacoplasma_A. Next base: position 4,320 of record CAZIEX010000013.1, read on the forward strand.
TTGTGGTGATGAATTAAATGATATCTCAATGTTAAAATTAACTGAATGATCTTATACAATGGAATCATCAAATGTTGATACTAAATTATCTGCAAGACATATAATTAATGCAGAACCTTCATATTTTGTATGTGAAGCAGTTAAAAATTACTTATCATTAATAAAGAGTAGAAATGACTAGCAAGAACTTTATAAAATTAGAGAATGTTAATAAAATTTATCCTGATGGCTATCATGCTGTTAAAGATATCTCTTTTAACATCAACAAAGGACAATTTGTAACTATTTTAGGACCTAGTGGTTGTGGTAAAACTACAATTCTAAAAATGATTGCTGGTTTTGAGAATCCTACATCAGGAAAAATAATTGTTGATGGTAAAGACATTAAAAATCTACCAATTAATCAAAGACCAACTGCAACTGTTTTTCAAGATTATGCTTTGTTCCCTAATATGAATGTTTATCAAAATATTGCATATGGATTGAAAGTAATAAGAAAACCATTAAAAAATTTAACAGCAAAAGATCGCAAAAAAGAAACAGCAATATTTAGAGAAGCAACTAGTGAGGCATCTAAAAAAATTGAAGATATTGATAAAGATATCAAAAAGTTGTTTAAGGTTAAGTACAAATTTAATGAAAAGATGAACCAAATTATCGAGTTTGCTCCCATTATTAACATTAAAAATGATGAGCAATATCAAAAACAAATTAATGCTTTACAAGATAAGATGGATAAAGTTTATGGAAAAGGTGACAAAGTTTTTAAAATTAGTTTATCCAATTCATTTAAACGTTTTATTCATAAAATTAACTTCTTTTTTACCAATGAACCTAAAGCAATAAACTATAGTTTTAAGCACTTAAATGAATATCAAATTTGAGCTTTAGATCTATACAAATGATATAGTTACTATTCTGAATTTAACTTAAAATTATCACAAATTAATGAAAAAATTAATGAACTAGAAAACAAAAGATCATATTGGCAAAATTATCCACAATTATATCTAGATAAATATCAAACTAAATTTACTACCAGAAAATTAACTAAACAAGAAATAAGTAATAAAATCAAAAAAATTATTAATCTTGTTGGACTTGAAGGAAGTGAAAAAAAATATCCTAGCGATCTATCTGGAGGAATGCAACAAAGAGTTGCACTTGCTCGAGCAATTGTCATTGAGCCAGACATTTTGTTGCTAGATGAACCGCTAAGTGCTTTAGATGCAAAAGTTCGTAAGCAAATGCAACTAGAGTTAAAAAGATTACATGAAAAATTGAAATTAACATTCATTTTGGTAACTCATGATCAAGAAGAAGCCTTATTTCTATCAAATAAAGTGATAGTTATGTCAAAAGGCAAAATCCAGCAAGTTGATACTCCTAAACATATTTATGATACTCCTAACAATTTGTGAGTTGCTAATTTCATAGGAACTGCTAACATATTTACAATTGAATACTTACAAAGAGATCAGATTAAGATTAATAACTATATTATTAATGTTCATAATCCACAACGATTTGAAAAATACCAAATTGGATCTCTAATTAATTTAATGATTCGTCCTGAAGACATTACATTAAAACTATGTGATAATTCTTCTAGTTCTCATGAATTGAAAGGAAAAGTTGTTTCTTGTGACTATTTAGGACAAACATTTAATGTTGCAGTTAAATGAAATGATGAAATTATTAAAGTTCATACTAAACAACCATACGAAATTGGTAGAAATGTTATTATGAGTTTTGATTTTACTAATATTCATGTAATTCCGTATACAAATGAACAAGGTGATATAACAAATGTTTAAACAAGCGAGATTAACGTTCAAAAATACTCATGGATGGAAAAGATTTGGATTAATGCTTCCTTATATTTTAATCATCTTAATTTTTGTTATCATTCCTTTGATATTAATTATTGTTAAATCTTTGTCACCTACTTCTAGTGGAGGAGTAGATTTAAATTGAAATTTTATTAATGGTTATATTTGGTGAAAAATATTTCAATCATTTTATATTGCTATCTTTGCAACAATTTTTTGTATTTTACTGGCCTATCCATTTGCCTATTTTTTGAGCTTTAATGTGCAATCAAAATCAGCTAAATCAATAATCGTTTTATTAGTTACTGCACCAATTTGAATGAGTTTTTTAGTTAAACTAGTTGGACTAAAAACATTATTTGATACAATTGCTGGATTTCAAAACTCCACTTATGGTGATGTATTTACAATAATTGGTTTAATCTATATTTATTTACCTTTTATGATCTTACCAATTTATAACACACTAAATGATATGCCTAAGAATTTAATTTTTGCTTCAAAAGATTTAGGCAGGACTAATTTTAGTACTTTCATTCATGTTGTTATTCCATACACTAAACTTGCTTTAATGAGTGGAATAACTCTTGTTTTCCTACCATGCTTAACCACTGTTGCAGTACCACAATTTTTGAATAATAGCAGTAGTGGATCAATGATAGGTGATATTATTATGCAAGAAGGTGAATTAGCACAAACATCAGAGATTGCTCTTGCTAGAGCAAGTGCATTATCACTATTGATTTCAGGGATTCTATTAATTGCATTTTTATTGTATTTTGTTTCAAAAACAATTTATAACAGAAGGAAAAGAAGTTAAATTATGTTAAGAACTAGAATTAATAAAACTTCAATAGTTAATTTTTTAAAGAGATGATATGTTTTTGTAATTTTGGCAATTATCTACATTCCTTTAATTATTATTGTTATTTTAAGTTTTAATGGCGAAACAAATAGAGGAAATATTAATTTAAATTTTGGTGTTCCTACTGTAGTAAATTACATAAATATTTGAAGTAATGATACTTTTGTTAATGCATTGCTTAATACATTATTACTAAGTGTAATAGTTTTACCAGTGTCACTTATTATTGCAATTATGGTTTGCTATGGATTATGAAAAGCTAAAGTACCCATTAAATCACTAATTATGAATGCTTCAAGGATTTCTATTGTTAACCCTGAAGCTATAACTGGTATAAGTTTGATTTTATTATTTACTTGTACTTTGGTTCCAATTGGAGTTAATTTTGGTTTTTTGACAGTACTTTTAGCTCATATTTCATTCTGTACTCCTTATGCTGTAATTACTATTTATCCAAGAATAGCTAAAATGAATTACAATTTAGTTTTAGCAAGTTATGATTTAGGTAATTCAAAAATGCGTACTTTTTTAAAAGTGATTGTTCCCTATTTATTACCTTCAATTGTATCGGCAGGAGTAATTGTGTTATCAATGTCTTGAGATGATTTTATTATCACCAATTTAGTTAATGGATCATTTCAAACAATTGGAACTGCTATTTATATGACTAGAAAAGGAATCAAAGCATGAGTAGTAACTTTTGGAGCAATGATGGTAATGATTACCTTATTAGTTGTAGTTATAACTTTCGTTGTTAAAAATCGAAAAAATCACAAGTATAAAAGTAGGTAATAAATATGAAAAGAAAAGTTTTAAATTTTGGTTTGCTATCTTTTGGTTGTTTTTTACCACTAAGTGTTTTATTAACTAGTTGTAGTTACAATAATGAAATTATTATTGCCAATTTTGAAAGTTATATGGACACCGATTTAATGAGTACACTAAGTAAAAAATATAGAGCTAGTTTTTTATATTATGGCACTAATGAAGATATCGAGTCAAAATTTGAAAAAAATTATGATGTTGCAATACCTACTACATATGAAGTATTAACTTTAATGAAAAAAGGATGAATTAGCAAAATAGATTGATCAAAATTCAATTTAACTGATTCTGATGGTAATCTAATAACTGATGGTGCTGATGCACTTTGCTTATTCACTCCTACTGTGCAAGCAATAATTGAAGCAGTAACTAATGCTTATCCTGAATTATTTGATAGTGGTGAAAATCTTTTAGATTATGCAATTCCTTATTTTTTACAAAGTTTTATTTTTGCATATAAAGGTACTGAAATAAATGAATTTAATAATATTTCTAAGTGGAACGAATTAATCAATCTTATTTCACCTGATAATGTTAATATTGATTCAAGATTTAAACCAACATCTCGTAGTAAAATTGGATGTATAGATGACACAAGAACTTTTTTTGATCTATGTAAATTAATACAAGATCAAAATGAAGGATTAAGTGAAGATGAGTGAGATATAAATCCTGAATCAGAAGATTACACAAGTATTAGTGACTTCACTAATACATTTAATAATTTAACAAATAAATTTGAAAAAAATTGATTCTACTTTAATACTGACTCTAACCAAATACTGCAGTCATTTAGTGATCCTAATGGTAACAATTCTACCTTTGCATATAATGGTGACATATTATATGCTGCAACTGGTGCTGGGTTATATGATGAATATAATTCTGATACTATGCATATTTTCAACCCAACTTATTCACCACTTGCATTAGATATGATTGTTTTTAATAACAAAAATGATGGTAATGAAGAGAAAATTGATACTATTTACCAAATTGTTAAAGATTTTGCTTTAGATGGTGCAGACACATCAGTGACTGAAATATCAAAAACTGATGAAGATGGTAATTTCATTTATGGACCAATGCAAAATTTTGATTTTATTCAATATACTGACCCATTGAATGTAATTAATGACTATGTGATGAATGATGAAAATAATTATTTTTCTGATTTAGGTTATGACGAAAGTCAAATTGCTCTTTATCAAAAAATTTATAATATTGATATTACTGAACAATCAGTTAGTAATATAATGCACTTAATTGAAAAACCTATTACTGATCTAGAGAAATCTAATATGCATTGAGCTTATGAACCAGCAAAAGAAAAAATTGGTTAAAACTATACTAGCTATTGAAACTTCTTGTGATGATACCTCTATATCAATTATTCGCAGTCATCAAATTTCAAGTAATAAAACATACACCAATTTTGCTGATCACAAACAATATGGAGGAATTATTCCTGAATTAGCAAGTCGTAATCATGCTTTACATTTAAATTCACTATTTAAAGAAGCATTGCATGAAGCGAGATTATCATACAACGATCTTGATGCAATTGCATACACGGCAAAACCTGGTTTGCCTGGTAGTTTGCATACTGGAAAAGTATTTGCTAAAACACTAACTGCTATTAATGATCTTCCATTAATTCCAATAGATCATATGATTGCTCATGCCTATAGCTTTAGCATTAATAAGCAAAAGATCATAAAGCATCCTTTTCTTTGTCTAGATGCTAGTGGTGGGCACACAATCATTTATTTATTTTATGATTTTAATAAATATCTTATTCTTAACCAAACACACGATGATGCTATTGGTGAATGTTTAGATAAAATTGGTCGAAGTTTAAACCTTGATTATCCTGGAGGAATTAGTTTAGATAAAATTTATGATTCTAATAAAAATAACTTAAGGTTAATTAATCATTATTCTCCTAATAAAAATTTTAGTTTCTCAGGAATTAAAACATATGTTAACAATATGTTAAATCAAATGAAAATGAAAAAAATAAAATATGATCCAGTTACTATAGGTTCATCAGTGTTGAAATGATGTATTGATGAACTAGTTATCAAAATTAATTACTATCTTAAACATTATTATGTAAATTATGTTGTGATAGCCGGAGGAGTAGCAGCCAATAACTTGCTAAGAAAATCTGTTAATAAAATAAATAACAAAGTTATTTTAGTGGAAAAAAAATATTGTGGCGATAATGCAGCAATGATTGCTAATTTAGCTGATATTATTTCTTCTTATAATTAGGTTCAGGAATTTGTTCTGCATATTTTTCAAATAAATCTCAAAAGTCTTTTCTATGGTCATGAATATGATAGTGAGTCACTTCATGAACTATTAATCTTTCAAAGTCATATTTTGTGTACCCTAAAGAATCATAAGAAAAATTAATAGTTGAATCAAATGGTCTAAAATATGCTCTACATCGTGTCATTTCACTATATGTTATTCCATTTATTTTTGCATTCATTTTCTTAGCTCAATAATTTACACGTTTTTTTACATAATCATTAACTAAATCAACTTTTATTTGTCTAATTCATTTTTTTAATGTTTTTTTGTTTTTTAAATGAAGATAGATTTTAGATCCAAAAACATCATAATAAGATTTAGTAGGTGAAGATAAAACTTTTAAAATATATTCTTTTTCTAATAAATTTATATAAGTAATTCCTTTTTCTTTTCATTCTTCATATTTTTTGCTTTGATTATAAGCTCATTCAAATCTATATTTAGATCAGTAAGTATCAAAAGTTATTTCTTTGTCTTTGCTTACATAGCAAGATAAAATACCTTCTTCGTCAATGAAAAAATCTAAAATATTTGGGCATTCAGTATGATAAACTCGAACAATAATAGAATTATGATCATAATAAATGCTAGTATATTCATAATCACCTATATCTAATCGGTCTTTTAATTTAGTCATTAATATTTTTCTTTTTGTCTATTATGATTTACTTTTAACTTGTTTAAATAAGATTTCAAAATTTCATTATTAGAAATATTGAGAACATATCCTAAATTTAAATATTTTTTATATCAATTAATAAGATGCTTATTATTATCAAGTTTCTTAATTCCATTAAAAAGATCTAAGAATAAATTAGAAATTTTAATTTCGTTTTGTTCATTAGTTATATATTTAGCTTTATTACAAGAGTTAGGTAATTTTATATCTTCTGGTTTAACATTACTAGCAATACAAAGTGAAGTAATAAAATGGATACCATCTACATATTCTTCTAAAGCTTTATTATGATCTAAATTTCTTTTATATGACCAAAATTTAAAGCAGCGAATTTCATTGGCAAATTCACTTAATTCAACTACTAGAGCCAATTTAAGTCGATCATAAACTTGTTTGTAACTAACTTTATGATTTTTATGAATTTCAATATCTAATTTTTTTTGTTCATTAAAAATTGTTTTTAAGTCTAATTCATCATTCATAGATTACTTCTTTAGTTTTTCATTAATTTGTTTTAAAATATCAAGATACATTTTGTATTTTTTCTTTTCTTCTTCTACTTTTTGTTTTGGTGCTTTGTTTAAAAATGATTGGTTATTTAATATTGCTTCAGAACGTTTGACTTCAGCTAAATATTTAACTTGCTGTTTTAGTAATAAGTCTATTTGTTCTTGTTTAGAAGCAAAATTATTTTCATACTCAATAGTTAAATCTTTATCATGAAGAGTTTCTCAAACTTTATTTATTGGTTTAATATTAATTTCTTTTAAATTAATATTAAATCTTTGCAAAAAATCTTTAGCTTCATTGATCTTATTTTGTAATGATTTATTAACTAAATTTATGTTGATAGGTGAAGATTGCTTGATATTATTTCTTATTCTAAATTCTTTTATATGGAAAACAACACGAATTAAAATTTCCATTACTAAAATTTGCTTTTGATTAAGTTTAAAATTATATGTAGAAGGTCATTTCTCTTCCATTATTGATGGAAGATGAGAATCAATTGTTTGATAAAGATTTTCAGTAATAAAAGGAACAAAAGGATTTAAAATAATAATTAGTTTCTTAAATAAATTAATGGCTATATATATAGTTTCATCATAATATTCTTTATCAACTAGTAATGGTCTAATTAATTCAAGATAGATATTGCAATAATTATTTCATATAAAATTAATAATTTCTTGAGTTAAAATAGCAAAATTGTTCTTTTTAAAAAGTGTATTAACTTTTTTTAAGAAATTATTAAATAAATTAACCATCAATTGATTTAATGGGTGTTTTATTTCCTTAATTGCTTTGTTGATTTTATAATTTGTTAAATAATTGTGAATATTTCACAATTTATTTAAAAAACTAGAAATAAATTGTATCTTTTTTTCTGAAAATCTAATATCTTCACCTAGTGTTGAAGAATACATTAAAAACATTCTTAATGTGTCAGCGCCATATTTTTTAATCAAATCAACAGGATCAATTCCATTATTCAAAGATTTAGACATTTTTCGATTATGTTCATCTCTGATTAAACCATGAATTAATAAATTGTTAAATGGTATAGATGTGTCAGTAAAATTGCATTGAAATAACATTCTTGCTACTCAAAAGAACAAAATATCATATGCAGTAACTAAATAAGAAATTGGGTAGAATGCAGAGCAATCTTGATTTTTATTATATTTTGTTGTTATTAATGGTCATAGACCTGAAGAAAACCAAGTATCGAGAACTCCTTTTTCTTGAACATATCCCTTAGGTGGATTTATACCTACATAAATGTCATTGTTTTTACCATAATATACAGGTAAAGAATGACCTCAAATTAATTGACGACTAATACATCAATCTTTAATATTTAGTAATCATTTAAATAATTCTTTTTTAAATCTTTGTGGATAAAATGTCAACAATCTATTATCTCTTTGTAATTTTTGAAGTAAAGAATTAGCAATTACTTGCATTTTTACAAATCATTGCTTAGATAATAATGGCTCAATTATTTCTCCAGTTCTTTCACTTATTCCAATTTGATTAGAATAATTTTCTATTTTTATTAAATCACCATTCTTTTTAAGTTCTTCTACAATTGAATCTCTAGCAACTAATCGATCAATTCCCTCAAATGATTTGTCGTTAATTACACAATGATTATTTAGTGTTCCATCTTCATTAATTATTGAGTAATAATCTTTTAATTTATGTTTAATAGCTAGATCATAATCATGAAAATCATGTGCAGGAGTGCATTTCATAACTCCAGTTCCAAATTTTATATCAATGTATTCATCACCGTAAATAGGTATAATTTGCTTATTAATTGGATTAATTACTTTCTTGTTTAAATATTTTGTGTATCTTTTATCTCTGGGATTAACAAATAAGCAAACATCACCAAACATTGTTTCAGGACGAGAGGTGGCAACAGTTAAATAATTTTTAGGATCATCTACAAAATGATATTTAAAATAATAAAGCTTTGCTTTATTTTCTCTATAAATAACTTCAATATCACTAATGGCAGTTTGTAATTTTACATCCCAATTAACTAGTTTATAATCTTGATAAATTAACTTTTTAGAATATAAATCAATAAAAGCTTTATTAACTAATAGTTTTGCATTTTCATCAAGAGTATATGATTCATTATCATAACTTAAAGCAAACCCCATTTGTGCCCATTGTTGATGAATAAATTCTTTTTGTTGAATAGTCCAATTTTGTAATTTTTTTAAGTAATCTTCTTTGCTTTTGATAATTATTTTTTGCTCTTTGATTACCTTATCAAATTTAGTTTGTGTAGCAATACCAGCATGATCAACTCCTGGTAATCAAATAGTATTAAAACCATTTAATTTGTGGTAACGAATCAAAACATCTTGAATTGTTCCATTATATGCATGCCCTATGTGCAAGTGTCCTGTAATATTTGGAGGAGGTAATATTATAGAAAAATTCTTATCAGACTTTTTATAGTTACAAGGGTTAAAATAACCTGACGATTTTCAAAAACTGTAGCAATCTTTCTCTATCTTTTGAAAATCACATTTTTTATCAGAGTAAAACATGATAATTTACGATAATTTTGCTTTTCTTTTGGCAGTTAATTCATTAGGTCAAAAATAAAGATTAACCAAAACACTAATATAACCTATACCTAATACAACTCCACTGGCTATTAACATTCCAATATTACTACTATTTTGCTCAAAATTAAATAATCCTAATGGTAATAAAATAGCTAAACCAACAAGTGATATGACAAGTGAAACAATTAATCAAACAATATACTTAGTGTGTTTATCAACTTTAAATTTTATAGTTGCTTTACCAGTATATTTATGACCTTCAGCATTGGCAACAAAACTAATTTTAGAGTTAGAAAATTTAGTAAAAATTAAATCATTAATTCTTAAATTAATTTTGTTTTGTTTGTTTATAACTTCTAAAACGCGATACTTATCATAGTAATTATCAATACTATAAATTTTTTTAGTATCTATTATTGAACTAATATCTATTAATTTATTTGTATTTTTTAATTCTGACATCTTCTCTATATTATAACCATTCATGCGTTACTTTTTTATAAATCATTTTGCCACATTGTGCTAGTAAACTATAACCTAAGACTATAAATACTGCATACAATAATCATATTACTCGGCCGTTGTTAATTAGCGAGCTAAAACCAATACCATTAGGAATTAGAACAAATAACAAACCTACAAATAATGCACAAATATTAGTAGTGTTTACAATTAAAGTAGGATTTGATTGAATAAATGGGATTTTTTCAGTTCTTAAAACATAAATAACTGCGAGTTGTGATAACAAGCTTTCATAGAATCAACAAGTTTGAAATAACTCATAACTACTAGGATCTGGAGTTCTAAGATTAAATCCTCAATACAAGATAGAAAATGTGACAATGTCAAAAATTGTACTTATTGGACCAATACAAATCATAAACCTAAATATTGATTTCGGTTTTCATTGCCGTGGTAATTGATAATATGACTCATCAACATTATCTCATGGAATTGAATATTGAGAGAAATCATAAATAATATTCAAGATCAAAATTTGAGTAGGAGCCATTGGTTGGAATGGTAACCATAAAGATGCAATTACCATACTTAAAATGTTTCCAAAATTTGATGAAACAGTTAATTTAATGTATTTAATGATATTGCAGAAAGTCTTACGTCCTTCAATAACACCACGTTCAAGAATAGTTAAATCCTTTTCGAGTAAGATGATATCAGCACTCTCTTTAGCAATATCCACAGCTGTATCAACTGAAATACCAATATCAGCCATTTTCATAGCTCCAGCATCATTAATACCATCCCCCATAAAACCAACTACATGTTTTTTAGCTCTTAATGCTGCTACAATTCTTGTCTTTTGTTCAGGGTTTAATTTGGCAAAAATATTAACTTCATCAACAATATTTTTTAATTCATCATCATCTAATTTTTGAATATCAGAACCTAATAATACTTTGTTTGATTGGATTCCAACTTGCTCACAAATGTATTTAGTTACAATAGGATTGTCACCAGTTAGAACCTTAACATTAACACCATGTTTTAATAAAGCATTAATAGCAGTATGCGCAGACTCTTTAGGTGGGTCAAGTAGAGCAATAAAGCCTACAAGAATCATATTAGACTCATCACTTACATTAAATTGATGATCATTTGGAAGCTCATCATGATTAATAGCTATGGCTATTACACGCATTCCTTGACTATTTAAATCATCAACAATATTTTTTGCATTTGCAAAAATATTAGAATTGATTTCCTTAATTCCATCTTCAGTTTTAGCATATTTACAAATACTAATTATTTCTTCAAACGCTCCTTTAGTAACTAATTGTTTACCATTTGCTTCATCAGCAATAATAACACTCATTCGACGACGTTTAAAATCAAATGGAATTTCATCAATTTTTTTGAAATTCATAATCGGATTGTCTAAATTAATTTTTTCAGCTCTTTCAATAACTGCTAAATCAATTAAATTTTTTAAACCTGTTTGATAATAACTATTCAAAAAAGCATAAATTAGTACTTGATTATCTTCAATACCATTAAGATTTATGTGTCTTTCTAATACAATTTTATCTTCAGTTAATGTTCCTGTTTTATCAGTACATAATACATCCATAGCTCCAAAGCTTTGGATAGAATTAATATTTTTAACAATAGTTTTTTGCTTAGAAAGTTTATATGCTTCTTTAGCTAGATTTAATGTTACAATCATAGGAAGCATTTCTGGGGTTACACCAACAGCAATTGCTAATGCATATTCTAAAGCCATCAATCATTTTCCACTAGTCTCTGAAACTTGCTGATTATTAAAACCTTGAATAACAAAAACAATAATTGACATAACAATCATTACTGAGATTAAAATTCAACTAATTTTTGCAATGTTTTTATCAAAATCAGTTTTAATTCTTTTAGCGTTCAATATTTTTGCTATCTTACCAAAAATGGTATTTTTACCAGTATTGACAACAACACCTAGTGCAGAACCTGATGAAACACTAGTTCCCATGAAGCATAAATTATTGCAATCTAAAGCTGATTGATTTTCTTTGCTCTCTAAAGTTGCAGCAAATTTTTCTACTGGTTCACTTTCACCAGTTAAAGCTGATTGGGTGATAAATAGATCTTTAGCAGAAATAATACGAATATCAGCTGGAATCATATCACCAGCAGCTAATTTAATAATATCTCCTGGAACTATTTCCTCGATAGGGATTTCTTTTGTTACATTATTACGAACAATTGCTGTAGTAGTTTTAATCATGGCTCGAAGTTTTTCACTTGCCTTTGTGCTTCTACTCTCTTGA
>CAZIEX010000013.1:16724-18328 GCA_964538585.1 uncultured Mycoplasmatales bacterium
GAAAAAACTTAATTAAACCAGATAGTACAGTAATAAACACAATAATACCAAACTGAATTCAGTCATTAGAAGAAAGATTTTTTTGAAAAACCGGAATTAAAATACTTAGCAAAGCAATTACTATTAGTATCAAAGAAAATGGATTAACAAATGCTGAAAATAAACGGTTATATCAATGCTCTTTTTTCTTGGTAGAAAAAGTATTGTAACCATATTTATCTCTTAATTCATCAATTTGGTTTAATTTTAAACCTTGAGAGGAAGTATTCAATTCACATAAAACATCATCAATAGGTTTTGATGAATAATGAATTAATAAATTATTTTGTTCTTTATTTAATAAAGAACTGTGAGATTTTTTAATTCCACCAATTTTAATGTATTTATTTTTTTTCTTAGTTGTCATGTGAAATTTTGCATTCACAAACTAGATTGGTTTTAATAATTGAATTACTTTAAATAGAGTAATATTTATAGACTTATACAAGCACTATAAATGCATATATCTACTTCATCATCATTGCAATTAATTACCGAAAAAGTTTCCAATGCTTGTACCTCCTATTAAATATTTCTAACAATATTTTAACAATAATTATTAAATATAATTATTTTGTGTTAAAAATTTTTGATGATCTGTATTTACAAAATAGTAATAGTTTTGAGAATAATTCTTATCTATTACTAAAAAATGATCATTGTTTAATAATTGATCCAAGTAACTATGATTTAGAAATATCTAAGTTTGTAAAAGCTAATAATTACAAAGTTGATGGCATCATTTTGACACACGGACATTATGATCATCTTTGTTGTTCATATTTTTTAGCTTGTTTATTTAATTGCAAAATATATATTGATGAAACTGAAAAAATTGTTTTACAAAAATATAATTGTTCACAATTATTTCAACAAAAACATATTGATTTTTTAAAAGATGAAAATAAATATATTTTTAAAAACAATAGCATTTGAAAAATTAAAAATTTTGATTTGAAAATTATAAATACTTCTGGACATACAATAGGAAGTATTTGCATTAAGTATGAAAATTATTGATTTACTGGTGATACACTTTTTTTTGATAGTATTGGTCGAGATGATCTTCCTACAGGTAATAGATTATCTCTAATGAATTCAATAGAATTATTAACACATACAATTGATGATAATGACATAGTTTTACCAGGTCATGGACCGACTAACAAATTATTTAAAGAAATAAAAAAGGTAAATCCTTTCATTAAACATTTTTATAAATAAAATATAGCTATGAATAAAAAAGATATTGAACAATTTAATATATTTTTATCAAATCAAGGCTTTAAAAAGAAAGAAATTGACATAATTATTAAAAATTATGAAAAGAATAATTTAACTTTTAATAATTTAATTGATAATTTTGTAAAACAAGCAGATAAAGATCCACATTCAATAACCAACAAAAATTGTGAATCAGGAAAATGTAACGCATGACAAATAGATAAAGAAGGTAATTAATTTTTACATATTATTTGAATTATGAAAAATTTATCAACAAAAAATTGTTGGAAATTACTAGGGGGGGGCAAGTAGTTTATTAATTTGTGCTGGCTCTCTAGCAG
>CAZIEX010000014.1:0-17412 GCA_964538585.1 uncultured Mycoplasmatales bacterium
CCTTTATATTTTATGCTTAATGTTTCTTCATTGTATTTTTTACCATTACATTCATCACATTTAACATATACATCAGGTAAAAATTGCATGGAAATTCTTATTACACCATCACCTTGACACTTTTCGCATCTACCACCAGGAAGATTAAATGAAAATCTTCCTTTTTTATATCCTCTAGCTTTAGCTTCAGGAATATTAGCAAATAATTCACGAATATCATCAAATACTCCAACATATGTTGCTGGATTAGAACGGGGTGTTCGACCAATAGGATCTTGTGTAACAATAATTAATTTATCAATATTTTGGATTCCAGTAATGCTTTTAATTTTAGGAGCAGAAGTAAATGGATTAAATAAAATCTTTTTAATATTAGTAGCTAGTGTATCTAATACAAGAGTAGATTTTCCGCTTCCAGAAACACCAGTAACACAAATAAATTTGCCTAAAGGAAAATCGACATTAACATTCTTCAAGTTATTTAAATTAGCCCCTTTAAGAATAATTTTTTGACCATTCCCACTTCTTCTAGAAGTAGGAATAGGAATCGTTAATTCTCCTGACATATATTTACCTGTTAATGATTTAGGATTATTCATAATTTCATTAGGTGTACCACAAGCAACAACATATCCACCTTCAATTCCCGCTTTAGGCCCAATATCAACAATGTAATCACTTTCCCACATTGTTTCTACATCATGTTCAACAACTAAAATTGTATTGCCAAGATCACGCATCTTTTTAAGTGTGTTAATTAACATTGCATTATCTTTTTGGTGTAAACCAATCGATGGCTCATCTAAAACATATAAAACACCAGTAAGCGATGACCCTATTTGAGTAGCTAATCTAATTCTTTGTGCTTCCCCACCAGATAATGTATTAGCATTACGTGATAAAGTTAAATAACCTAATCCCACGTTTTGTAAAAAAATTAAACGACTAATAATTTCTTTTAATGCTAAATGAGCAATTTCTTTTTGCTGATCATTTAATTTTAAATTTAAAAAGAAATCAACAATTTCATCAATTGACATTTGAGTAACATCAATAGTTGATTTGTTATTAATTTTGACACATAATGCTTCAGCTGAAAGTCTTTTACCATTACAAGTTGGACATATTTTTTCAGACATAAACTTACCATAATAAGTTCTTGCCATTTCACTTGTAGTTTCAAAATATAATCTTTTAACTTTGGTTAAGACACCTTCAACATAATCATATTTTTCACGACCAATACCACCAGATGATTTAAATTTAATTTCAATAGGTTCATCTGAACCATATAGAATATAATTTAGTTCATCTTGAGTCATTTTTTTGATTGGTTTGTTTTTATCAATATGATAATGTCTTAACATACAATCATATGTTTGTCAATCAAAATTAGAAGTATTAACAGTATTTTTAAAAAACTCAATTCCTCCTTCATTTATAGATAATGAAGGATCAGGGGTCATTTTATCTGGATCTGGTTCAAAAGTGACACCTAATCCTTTGCATGTAGGGCATGCTCCAATTGGTGAATTAAATGAAAATAATCTTGGTTCCATCTCTGGAATTGAAAAACCACAAATATGACAAGCATGAGCCTCTGAGTAAGCAATTTCTTTATCATTAGTAATTACTATTACTTTTTTGTTAGGCATTTTTAATGCAACTTCTACTGCATCAGTAATTCGACTTCTTGTTTCATTATCTTTATGACCAATAATTCGGTCAATAATGATATCAACATTGTGAAATTTATTTTTATCTAATTCTATTGGTTCATCTAAAGAATAAACTTGTTGGTCAATTCTTAATCTTAAAAATCCTTGTTTTTTAAGTTTTTCGAAATCATTTTTGAATGTTCCTTTTGCTTTGGTAGCGTAATTACTTAAAATTTGGATTTTATCATTTTCATTAAAATTGTTAAGAATTTTATCAACTATTTGTTTTATAGTTAATGTTTCAATTGGCCCATGGCCATTTGGACAGTATGGAATACCAATACGAGCAAATAAAACACGTAAATAATCATAGATTTCAGTAACTGTTCCCACAGTTGATCGAGGATTATGTGATGTTGATTTCTGACTAATGGAAATAGAAGGAGATAGTCCCTCAATTGAATCAACATTTGGTTTTTCATTTCCACCCAAGAATTGTCTTACATAAGTAGACAATGATTCTAAGTACCTTCTTTGTCCCTCAGCGTAAATAGTATCAAATGCTAACGAAGATTTTCCACTTCCAGAAACACCAGTAATAACTACTAATTTATTTTTAGGAATGGTAACATTAATATTTTTAAGGTTGTTTTCTCTTGCACCCTTAATGATAATTTCATTAATCATATTTTTAATTGTATTAAATATTTTGGTAATTTTTGTTTACTAAACAAACAGTAGCAGTAACTGATGTAAACAAATTAGTAATAGGAAAAAAACTAAATCATATTGTTAATAGTAAAGATTTAATTGGCTGTATAGTTACTTTATACTTTACATAAAGAACAATACTATAAATAAAGTTAACTAAATAACCAATAAAATATATCACCAAACAACTTACTAAGATATTGTAAAAGTCACTATTATTTTCAGATGAATGTTTTACACAAGAATTAATAATGCAAAATAAAAAACCTAAAAAAGCAATTATGGAAAAACATAAATTGATTTTTAAATAAGTTTTAATTTTTTCAGTATTCATATTCTTATTTATTTTATCTTTTTTACTGGAGCAGTAATGTAACTATTATTGAATGAGAATTTTTTATTTTCACTAATGGATAATAGTAATTTACTAAATTGGCTTGGAATATACAAATGATCTTCAAAGTTAATTTTTTTAGGTAAAAAATAAGAATTGGCTACAATACAATCCAATGAAATGTATTTCTCGTTTGAAGCTAAATATCACAAATTAGGTGTAAATGAATTTAAGGAAATATAATAAATGTTACTAAAATTTTCAATATGTTTTAGTCTCATAATTTCATATACAGAATTGACATAATTGTATCCTTTTTGTGAAATTAAAAACATATTTTGATTAATAGAAGTTATCTCTAATTCATAATCATTACATACATTTTGTAATGATTGGTATTTTTTTAGTAGTTCTTGTTCATTTTTTTCAAATAGTAAATATGAACATATATTATTTAACTTAACAAAATTATTAAATGATAAATAGTCATCTGTAGAATTGCGGGACATGTATTCTTGGTATTTAAACTTATTTAAACTAATATAATTTGAACTGTAAATCAAATCTTGCTTGAGGGTACTAGCAATAATGCAAAATGATTGAATGGATCCAATATGAGAAATAGCAAGTTTTTGTGTATCACTTAAAGTTGAATTAATAATAAATTTCTTTCTCTCACAACTATATAACCGAGCCCCGCCATTAGAAATAAGTCAAGCTTTAGATAAACCTAAAATTCTTACAACTAGATCATACAAGATATCAAATTTGGAAAATGATGCAAAAACAATAACATAATTTGGGTCTTGATTAATAGTCTTTAAAATGTTTTTAACATTCTTTTTTAAAAATTCACTAGTAATTTGATCATTATCAGGATTAATTTCAAATATTATGATTTTTCTACTTTTTGATTGGTTGATTTTATCTATTTTTTTAGTATAGTTGGTAGATTTAGTACTAAAAACAATTGAATTACCTTTAATTTTTCCTAAATTAAAAGAATCATTAGTTTTATTAATCGTTGTTGCTTTAGCTTGTTTAGTCACTATTTATGTAATTTAATTTGTTTTTTTAATAAGCTCTTGAATTGCGAGAATGGTAATTTCACTTCATCAGTTTTACCATATTGACGATAAGTAATTGCTTTTTGATGATCGTTAATTTCATTGTCACCAATAACAATTTGATAAGGAATTTTATGAATTTGGGCATCACGAATTTTATAAGATAAACGATTGATTGAATCATCAAGTTTAACTCTAATTCCATTTTTCACCAAATTCTTTTTTAATTGAGTAGCATATTTCAAATGTTTTTCATTGTTGATAGGAATAATTTCTACTTGAATAGGAGCTAATCATAAAGGTAATACACCTTTAGTTTGTTCTAGTAAGATAGCAATATATCTTTCAAATGTACCAATAATTCCAGCATGAATAAATACTGGACGTTTTCTTTTACCTTCTGCATCAATATATTCAAGGTTAAATCTTTCAGGTAATAAAAAATCTAATTGGATAGTAGAAATAGTTACTATATGACCTAGAGCTGTTTTAATTTGTAAATCAATCTTAGGACCATAAAATGCTGCTTCACCAATCATTTCTTTGTATGGAATTTTTAAACTCTTTAAAGCAGAACGAAGTTGATTTTCAGCATTAGCTCACATTTTTGGATTATCAAAGAATTTTGCTTTATCATTTGGATCATGTAGTGATAAATCAACAGAATAAATAGAAGTTCCCAAAGTTTTATGTGCTTCTTTAATAATTTGATAAATTTTTTTAATTTCACTTTTAATTTGGTTGTGCATTAAAACAGTGTGAGTATCAACTAGCTTCATTGATCTTACACGTTCTAAACCTGTAAGTGAACCACTAGATTCATAACGATGTTGAATACCAAACTCAGCAACTCTAAAAGGTAGTTCACGGTATGAGTGTGGCTTTTGTTTATAAGCTGTGATATGATGTGGACAGTTCATTGGTTTTAAAACAAATTCTTCATTATCTACTTTAAAAGGTGAAAACATATTTTCACGATAATGATCTCAATGTCCAGAAATCTTATATAAATCAGTAGTTCCTAAAACTGGACATTCAACAAAATGATAATCATTTCTTCGCATTAATTCATAACAATATTTTTCAATTTCATATTTAGTAGCAAAACCATTATTTAATCAAATTGGTAATCCTTGACCAACAACTTTATCAAAACAAAATAATTCTAAATCAGCACCTATTTTGCGATGATCTCTTTCAATACGGTCATTAATAATTTCTTGGTATTCATTTTGTTGCTTTTTATTTATTGCTGCTCATCCAGATATTGCTACCAATTGTTCTTTGCTTGCATCATCATTTCAATAATGACCAGATACATTGTTTAAATTAATGAACTCAACATTAGGTTTTTGTGTATTGTCATTTTTATCACAAAGATCTACAAAATCACCTATATGAATTAAACAAATTTTGTCATCTAGCTTAGAAATAATATCTAAATAATATTTGTTATTTGCAAACAAAATTTGAGCTTGTTGTTTAGAAACCTCTTCATATGATATTTCTAAATTTTTATTAAGAATATGACTAAGTTCTTTTTTAATTGAATTAAAATCATTTGTTGAAATTTTACTTTGACTAGGTAAATAAAATACAACCCTAAACCCTTCATCAAAAATTGAGGTCATAGCAGGAATAGCGTCTTTATAAAGATTGTGAATAGCTAAATTAACAAATTTAGCAGTAAGTAAATTTAATCCTTTATCTAATTTCATAATAATAATATCTCATTTCTAACAATTTAAGACTATTTAGATTCATCCTTTTTTGAGGAGTCAGAAGTATCCATAACCTTATTAACAAGAATACTTGTAATTGAGTCTTTTTTCTTTTTTGAATAATGCGTACGAAGTTCGCCTTCAATTACCACGTGAGTATTTGGATTTTTTTCTACAATATTTGCTAATGTTTTAGAAATTGGAGCAAGAGCATAAACAGAATAATAATCTGTTCATTGATAGTTAATGGCTTTTCTATCTTGCTTAAGAGTAGCAAAATATGTTGTTTTGCTAGCTTCAGAATATGATCCTCTAATTAAGTCACCTTCAATAATAACTTTATTAATTTGTTTTAAACTAGGCATAATATTTAGTTATTATATTATTTAATAACATAATGTTTTATAATTCAAAGACCAAGAGCATAAATAGTACTTTAACAAATTCTAGTGCTATTAGTGATAGAAAACATAATTTTCATTCACCTGTTTTTTGATTAGCTATCATTTGCTTGTTTTTTGAATTATTAGGTCTAATAACAGGAATACTAAATGTTTCTTTACCTCAATTTGCAAACGAATCAATTTTTGCTGCAATTGGAGCTAAACTATGGTTTGGATATTTTCACTATTTCACAACTTTAACTAATTTGATTTTATTTTGCTATTTAGTTTTATTCTTATTTCTTTTTAAAACAAGAATTTTTAATAATCGTAATTTTGCTACTGCAGTTGCTTTATATATCAATATGGTAATGATTGCCTATTGAATAGTAATGAGTCCACAATGATTTAGTGGAAAATATTTTGATAATTATTCTTGAGCAGCAGTTGTTGAATCAATTTCATATCACCTAATTGCACCAATTTTGTTTGATGTTATTTATTGTATAGGTGTTAATTATCCTTATAAAAATAGTGACTCATCTAATCCTAAAAATTGGATTGATAAAAGTAAAATTTGAAAATATCTTTTCATTTATTTACTAGTTTATAGTGCTTATATAGTTGCTATTAATTTTATTTCATTACCTGTATCTTGATTTCGTAATGATTTACAATCATTAGCATATCAACACTCATATGTTTCTGTCTATGGGTGAATTACCAATTTCAACTTTAAGTGCTACAACTTACATTTTGTAAATGGAATAATACAATTTAATACTGAAAGTACAGGTTCATTAGTTTATCTTTGTGTTAGTTTAGCTATGCTTGCTTTAACAATACTAATATATGAAGCAGTTATTTATTTTAACAATCAACATATTGTTCCTGATTTTCCACAAAATAAAAATAAAAACATTCTTGATCTTAAAAAGAAAAAATTATTAAAACACAATATTGTTTCTGTTGATAAACCATTATGATGAACTTCTAATGATGTTGTTCAATATCTTAAAAAGTATTTTAAATTTAATAAAGTTGGGCATGCAGGAACACTTGATCCATTGGCATCCGGTGTACTCGTATTAGGTATTAATGAAGGTACAAAAAAATTAAAAAATTTGATTATTAATGATAAATCATATTTTGTAAAAATTAAACTTGGAATATTAACTAGTTCTTATGATCTAGGAACACCTATTATTAAGAAAAAATCAGTTCCAAATACTACTGCTATTAATATTAAAAAAATAATAACAAAAAATTTTATTAAAACCGATTATTATCAATTTCCTCCAAAGTATTCAGCTAAAAAAGTAAATGGTAAACATTTATATAAATATGCAATAAACAATGAAAAAGTAAAAATTAAACCATCAAAAGTAATAATAAAGAAATGTAATGTTCTAAGTTACAATAAAAAAGACAAAATAGTCTCTATTATAATCAATGTATCAAAAGGGTTTTACATAAGATCATTTGCTTATGATTTGGGTAAGAAACTTAAAACATTTGGAACTGTTATTGAACTACGTCGAATCAAATCTGGAAAATACAAACTGAAAAATTGCTATAAATTAATAAAAAAAGAAGCAAAATAGTTTCTTTAATTAGTTCTTTTAACTAGATGGCTGGGTGAATGCGTTATAGTGACCAACATATATACCAGATAAAACTAAGAAAGCTATTAATAATACTGCAGCAGCAATAAAACATCCCCACATAAAATAATGGTAATTACGTGATTTATAAACTTCATTAATTCCTACTAAAACAGTTATTAAAAGATAAATTAATGGAATAACTGCTAAAGCCATAATAATATATCCAAATACATTAGAAGCTATCCCAACATTTTTCATTCATGTAAAATTTGTTCATCCATATGAAAGAGAACTATTTGCATCTAATGTGACAACAACTACAAATGAAATACTAAATGCTAATAAAATGACTATTGCTGCTATTGCCAAATATCAAATTTTTAAGCATGAAGATCGATTGTGTAATCAAGCATCCAAAGTAATTGCAAATTTATTTTTTCCTGGTTTATATGTATGTCGGTTTTTTTTAGTACGAGAAAATTTCTCAAAATCAATTGGTACAGATTTATTTTTGATATTAATAAATTTTTCTGATTTATCACTTACATCTAGTTCAAATGTTTCTTCTTGCTTACTAGGGTCAATAACATTGGTGCCAAAACTACCAACATTTTGATTAATATCAGTAGGTTTATTATGAACAGATTCATTATTAACTAATTTTACTTCTACTTTTTCATTAGTAGAGGATTTAGTTTTATTTTGTTCTTTTTCTTGTTTTTTATCTTTATCACTCATATTATTGCTCTTTCTTAATTTTATTTAATAAACTTTCAATTTTTAAATTAGTTTCAATGCTCTTATCAGCAAGGAATTGAATTTGTGGTACTTTATAGAAATTAGTTTTTTTAGCTAAAGCAGTGCGAAATATACCTTTAGCTTTATTTAATTCTTGCAACAAACCATTTATTAAACTTCGATCATAAATATCCACATAAACATTCAAATAACTTTTATCTCCACTCAAATGAACATAAGTAAATGAAGCATTATGAATTAAAGGATTGTCAATTTCATATTTTAATGTGTTGTTCAAAACATTAAGCATTAATGCTTCATTTTGTTGATGTTTATAAATTTTCTTACCACTAGTATTACCCATTATTGCTTTTTCTCAACAATTTTAAAACATTGTACTACATCGCCAATTTTTACATCATTGTAATCATGCAATGTAATACCACATTCTTTACCAGCTTCAATTGATGTGATATCTTCTTTCCCATGTCGCAAAGAAGCAATCTTAGTTTTTACAACTACTACACCATCATGTAATAATCTTGCATTATCATTTCGATTAATTTTTCCACTATTGATAACACATCCTAAAATAGCACCAACTTCTGAATGAGTTCAAATTTGTTTTACAGTTGCTTCTCCTGTTTCTTCTTCTACATAAATTGGGTTAAGTTGATTTTTCATTATTGCTTCAATAGCTTCACTTAATCGGTAGATAATATCAAAGAAATAAATAGGAACATGTTGATTATTAGCAATGTCTTTAACTGTTTTTGTAGGTTTAACATTAAAACCAACAATAATACCATTAGATGCTTTTGCTAGTTCAACATCAGATTTACTAATGCTTCCAGTAGCAGCTCGAAGAATAGCACAACTTACACCATCAATTTCAATCTTAGCAATGACATTTTTAATTGCTTCTAATGAACCATTAACATCTGCTTTGATAATAACAATTAGTTTCTTTTGCTTAGTTGATTCATCAGTTGTTAATAATTCACGTTCTTCGTGTTGTTTTTTAATTTCATATAAACGAATTTTCTCAGCAATTTCTTTAATATCTTTTTCATTATTAGAAATAACAAAACGATCTCCAGCACTAGGAACTGCATTTAGACCAGTAATCTTTACTGGTTGTGATGGTTTTGCAATCATTACTTCTTTATTTTGATCATTAAACATTGCTCTAATTCTTCCATAACTACTTCCTGCAATTAAAATATCGCCTTTAGCAATAGTTCCATTTTTAACAATTACAGAAGCTATAGGGCCTAATCCTTTATCAAGATTAGATTCAATAACTATTCCCATACCTAAACGATTAGGATTAGCTTTTAAATCATAAATTTCACTAAGTGTTAATATAGCTTGTAATAATTTATCAACATTCTGTCCAGTTAGAGCTGAACCTTGAATACAAATAGTATCTCCACCCCATTCTTCTGGAGTTAATTCATGTTCTGACAATTGTGATAAAGCTTCATCTGGTTTAGCATCTGGTTTATCACATTTATTAACAAAAACAATAATAGGAACTTTTGCTGCTTTAGCATGTTCAATTGCTTCAATTGTTTGTGGTTTAATCCCATCATCAGCAGCGATTACTAATACAACAATATCAGTAACATTTGCTCCTCGTGCTCGCATTTCAGTAAATGCAGCATGTCCAGGTGTATCAATAAAAGTAATTGGTTTATCATTATAAATTACTTGGTATGCACCAATTGATTGAGTAATCCCTCCGGCTTCACCTTTGGCAACATGAGTTTTACGAATGTAGTCTAATAATGTGGTTTTACCATGGTCAACATGACCCATTACTGTAACAATTGGAGGACGAGGCTTCAATGTAGAAGGATCATCAACTACTCTAATGTTTTCTAAAAGATTAGTTTCATCCACTTGAACTCTTTTTTCAAAATCATAATTATATTCCAAACATAATTCCCCAATATCATTTTCATCAAGAAGGGAATTGATATTTTTCATTTTTCCTTTCATGAAAAAATATTTAAGTACTTCACTACTTGATTTATTTAATTGTTGAGCAATCTGTTCAACAGTTAAAGGTTTAGAAAAAATAAAAACACCATTTTTTATTCCAGTCTCAACAGTTTTAAATTGGGCTTTTAAATCAATATCTTCACGATGATCAACAAATTTATTTTTATTTTTTTGTTTCTTCATATCAAGATCTCCTTAGATAAACAAAAGATAGGTAATTATTTTTCCTCATAACTAGAAAAATCATCATCAAGATCATAATTATCATCTTCATTTTCACGATAATTATTTTCCATAACAAGTTCTTCTAAAAGTTGGTCACTATCTTTATTTTTAAATTCTTCAAGAATAGAAGAAGTAGTTGGAGCAGCAATTTTAACTTTGTTAAATTTCTTCTTATTAACTTTTTTAGGTGTTTTTTTAGCTTTTTTTGTTTTAGCCATTTCAATTTCTTTTTCAATGTCTAAAATATGC
This sequence comes from uncultured Mycoplasmatales bacterium, assembly GCA_964538585.1. Lineage (GTDB taxonomy): Bacteria > Bacillota_I > Bacilli_A > Mycoplasmatales > Mycoplasmoidaceae > Malacoplasma_A. The sequence continues at coordinate 10,701 of CAZIEX010000014.1, forward strand.
TCACTAGTAGAAGTCCTTTGTTGCTCGTTATTAATCAATTTTTGAAGATTTTCAGGTTTAGTAGTAGGTTTTTGAGAAATTTGTGAATCACTAGTAGATGAAGAATCATTAGCTGTAGGATTAAATTGAAAATTATCAATCTTATCAAGAATAGATTTAACAGTTGAAGTTTTTGGTTTACTTGGAGTAACAGTAACTGCTTGCTCAGTTTTAGTCTTTAGAACATCAGTTTTAGTTAATTTTAAATTGACATCAGTAGGTTTTTTGAATTGAGTGAAATCGAATGAATTACCATATTGGTTAGATTGATAAACACGATTAAAAGCACGTTGTTTAGGAGAAATAAAATCTACACGTTGATATTGCAAATCTTCATATTTTGCATCTTCTGGAGTCTTAACATCAACATCAGCATTTAAAATTTGGGAAATTAAACGAATATTAGAACCTTTTCTACCCAATAGAAGCGCCATTTGTTCATGCTCCACAACAATAATTATTTGCTGTTGATGTTCCTCATTTGCTTCAGATACAATTTTATAACCAACAATTTTAGCAGGAGCACAAACATCAGCAATATAATTTTCTAAATTATCGTCATATTGAAAAACTTCGATTTGTTCATTATTAACTTGATTACGAACAGATGAAATACGAACACTGTGTGGTCCAATAACTGTACCACATGGATCAACTCCTGGTTGGTGAGAAATTAAAGCCACTTTAGTTTTGAAACCAGCTATACGAGCAATCTTAACTATTTCTACAATGCCTTCTTGAATTTCAGGAATTTCTAATTTAAGCAAGTATTTAACCAACCCTGCATCAGCACGAGATAAAATAATTGGTCATCCAGCTGATTGTTGTTTTACATTTTTAATGTAAAAGTTATATTTTTGTCCAGGAATTAAAGCTTCATTAGGAATCATTTCACGATATGATACATAACCAAATTCACCATTAAGTAAATCAACTGAAACACCATTTCGGTTGTTTGTTTCAACTTCAGCATAAACAACCTCACCAATACGATCTTTTCAATGATTGTAAATTTCAATATTAGCTTCAGATACAATTGCTTGCTTAAACAATTGCATAATGTGTTCAACAATTTTCTTAGGAAGTTTAAGAATATCAATTGGTTTTTTTAATGTATCACCAATTTGGACTTTTTGATCACTTTTAATTGCCTTATAATATTCTTTAGCATCTTCTACACTTATTTCACAATAATCATTTAATTCATCATTATCTTCAACAATTGTATATAAAGCATTAACATCTAATTCTTTTTTGTCAATATCAATATTGACTTCAATTAATTCCTCAGGATATTCACGAGTGTATGCTTTAACAATAGCACTCTTAAGAATCTCAACTACAGCATCACGAGGGATTTTCTTTTCATCAGCCACATATGTAATAGCAGCTAATAATTCTTGATTAATTTTACTCATATTTCCTCCCATAAAAAGAAGGACCAAGCCTAGGGCGAGGTCCTATTAAATATATATATATTTTATATTAAATCATCTTAGATGTTAAATAAAAATAAAAAAATTTATCATCTTGAGATTTAAATTTCATTTTAAGTTTTTCTAAAAGCCTTTTAGAGGCTATATTTTCTAAATAACATTTAGCATTAATTTGATCAAAACCAATATGATAAAACAAGTAGTTGATTACAGCTTTTGTTGCTTCTAATGCATATCCATGTTGTTGGAATTCAGGTAGCAATCGATAACCAATAGAACAAGTATTTAAAAAACTTACATCATAAACTAGCACTTCACCAATTAATTGATTTTCTAAATATATACCTATGCTCATTTCTTCATTATTATTAAATGCTCTTTTTCTCTCATTGATGAAGAAATCAAGATCAGGTTTTTCATCTTTAGAATGAGTTTTATAAAAATCAGATTCATAATTTCACCCATAATATTTATTTACTAATGGATTAGTTGATAATAAAAAGAAATTGTAATCATCATCTTTTATATCCTTTAAAACTAATCTATCAGTTTTAATTTCTGGAACTTTTTTCATTTTATAAAAAAGATTGTAAGGTTTAAAGAAAAACGATTTAACTAACCTAATAGGGTTATATCTTAATTTAGAAGTTCTTAATCCAGGTAATCCAACATCATCTATTCGATTAAAATATTTAATACCATATTTGTTTTTGAAATAGATCAAATAAGTTGTTAAAAAATATGCATCAATTCCTTTAATATTATGATTGTTTTTCTCAATATGAATAAATAAAGTATCACCGCATTTTTCACAAACACACAAACTTTCTACCTTACCATTAATAGTTAAAAATCCACCAATAAATGAATTGATTTCAAAGAACTTATCAATAAATAATGTTTCTGCTTGAGAAGCAATATTAGCAAATCTTGCTTGAGCTTTATCCTTGTGAGTATTTCACCAATTTTGAATAAATCCTGATAATTTTTTGATATTATCATGAGTTATTTCATGAAAACTATTCATTAAATTTTGTTTAGTGAATTGTTTAATGTGATATCTAATATTTTCGTATTTTTTACCTTTCAGTTCTAAAAATTGATCAATATCATATAAATATTCACTTAAAACTCGATCATTAACTATTTCACAACAGTTTCCATACAAATTACTAAGTAATCCTAGTTTTTGATATGGAACACCAAAATATGATAATGGAATTTGATTTTTTTCACAATACAATATTAATTCTGTGTTAGCTTTTATTTCATCCAACTCATTATTAGTTTTAGATAAAGGGTAACTAAAATTAATACTACCTCTATTTCAATAGAGTAATATGATTAAGCAATTGTTAACAATTGCATACTGTAATTTTTTAGTCAAATAAAAATAATAAAGTAATGGTCCAACACTCAATGTTGAAATATTAAAATCTTGTTTTGTAAAATGACTATGAAGTTCTTTAAGATTTTCAATTTTAAGATCTTTGAACTCAATCATAGAAATTATTTTTCAATTTTAGGTGCAGCAACTGGGCAAATACTTGCACAAGCCCCACAATTAATGCATTTAGTTTCATCAATAATGGCTTTACCATCGTTTGAATCAATACTAATTGCTTGATTAGGACAAATACTTATGCAAGCTCCACAACCAATGCATTTTGATTTTTCAATTTTTGCCATAGTGTAAAAATTATATTAATTTTATTTCTTGATTAATTCATCATTAATATGTTTATATGAATCTCGTTTAGCTGCTGAACTTTCTTGTGCTTTTTTTGCAAGAGTTTTAGCTACAGACTCATTTTTAGCAAATAATGATGCATATCTTGCTTCACCCTTTAAGAAATCTTCATATGGAATAGTAGGTTCTAGACTATCAATAGTCATAGGTTTCTCTTTTCTAGGATCATATCGATATAAATTTCAATATCCAGATTGAACAGCTCTTTTTTCTTCCAATTGACTGTTGCTCATATCAATACCATGATTTATACAAGCAGCATAACAAATAACAATACTAGGACCATCATATGATTCGGCTTCAGTTAAAGCATTTAATATTTGTTGTTGGTTAGCCCCCATAGCTACTTGAGCAACATATACATTTTTATAAGTCATAGCCATCATTCCAAGATCTTTTTTGTTAGTATTCTTACCACTAGTTGCAAATTTGGTAACTGCTCCAGCAGGAGTAGATTTAGAAGATTGACCACCAGTGTTAGAATATACCTCAGTATCAAGAATTAAAATGTTAACATTTTCTCCTGATGCTAATACATGATCTAACCCACCAAAACCAATATCATAAGCTCAACCATCTCCACCTATTATTCAAATTGATTTTTTAGCATACAAATCTTCGCTATTAATTGCTTGATCAATTAATGTTTGATATTGATTAGATTTAGTATGTTTTAATAAATCAATTAAAATTTTGGTCTTTTCTATGGAAATAGGCTCATCTTTATGAGTAATTAGATCATCTATTGCTTGATTTAAATCATCATTTAAATTAAGTTTTTTAATTTCATCTAGTATTTGGTATGCATTATTTCTACGATCTTTAATAGCTAAATACATACCATACCCATATTCAGCATTGTTTTCAAATAAACTATTACCCCAACTAGGTCCCATATGTTGCTCATCATATGTATATGGACAACTAGGAGCACTTCCTCCATATATTGAAGAACATCCAGTAGCATTAGCAATAACCATATATTTGCCAAATAATTGGGTTAATAATCTAATATAAGGAGTCTCTCCGCATCCTGCACATGCTCCACTAAATTCAAAATAAGGCTTTAAAAATTGAGCACCTTTGATAGTATTAGGCTTAAATGGGTGTGGTTTATTAGGAATTATTGTTTGTAAATAATCATAATTAGTTTTTGCTATATTTATAACTTTTTCAATTGGTTTCATTACTAAAGCTTTATTTTGTGATGGACAAACATGAGCACATACTTGACATCCAGTGCAATCTAAAGGACTTGGTTGCATCACAAAATAAGTATTATCAATTCCAATTGCTTTAGTAGTTTTTAATCCTAAAGGTTTATCATTATTCTCTTTTTCATTAAGAAGGTATGGCCGCATAACTGCATGTGGACATACCATAGTACATTGACCACATTGAATACAATTTTCTGGTATTCAAGTTGGTATTAAAGAAGCAATTTTCCTTTTTTCATATTGGCTAGTTCCAGTTGGTACTTGTCCATTAGGACTAAACATACTAACTGGAAGTGAATCACCTTCTTTGGAATTAATTAGTTTAATAAAAGTGTTAAAATATTTATTAATAGTTTGTTGAGTTGAATTTTCAATAGTGGAAATCGATAAAATTAAATTTAAATCTGCTTTGTGTAAATGAATTTGAGCTAAATCAATTGCTTTAAGATTAGCATCAACAATATCTTGGCCTTTTCTTGTATATGAAGTAATAGCATATTTCTTAATTTCACTAATTGCTAATTGTTCATCAATAATATTCGCCAATTTAAAAAAGCAAACTTGCATAATAGTATTAATTCGATTTTTAAGTCCACAATTCACTGCTAGCTTATTAGCATCAATAGTGTATAGTTCAGCATTTGCTTGTTTTAAATGACCTTTATAAATTTGAGGTAGATATTTGGCTAGCTGTTCATCACTAAATGTAGTATTTAATAAAACTTTAGCATAAGGTTTTAAATTTTTTAAACAATCGCAAATATTGACAATAGCATAATTATGAATGCCAATAAAATTAGCGTCATAAACATAATATGGCATTTGGAATTTTTCATTAGCAAATCGTAAATGACTTATTGTTAGACTGCCAGATTTTTTTGAATCATATTCGAAATAACCTTGAATATATTTATTAGTATTATTGCCAATTATTTTAATTGAATTTTTATTAGCACTTACAGTCCCATCACTTCCCAATCCAAAAAATAAGCATTCATGTAAATTATTAACTTCATCAATTTTGAAATTATCATCAACTTTTAAAGAAGTATGTGATACATCATCATCAATGCCAACTGTAAAATGATTAATTGGATTATTTGCTTGCATGTTTTTGAAAATAGCATCAACATGTTTAGGCAAAAATTCTTTACTACCTAATCCATAAATTCCAGAATAAACATTGATATTTTTAATTTTCAATTCCTCTAATGCAGCAATAACATCTAAATATAAAGGTTCACCTATTGATCCTTGTTCTTTAGTACGATCTAAAACAGTAATTTTATTTACACTTTTAGATAAAGAGTTAACAAATTCATCTCTGATGAATGGACGATACACATGAACACATAAAACTCCTGTGTGTTGTCCTAATTTATTTAGCTTATCAACAGCTAATTTACATGTATCAAAAGATGAACCCATAGTAATAATTACATTAGTAGCATTAGTGTCTCCATAATATTCATAAACTTGTAAATTTCTACAAGTTAATTTACTAATCTGATTAAAAACATCATGGATAATATTTTTAGCTTTTTCATAATTAGGAAGACTAGCAATAGTATTTTGAAAAAAGATATCTGGATTTTGAGCAGTTCCTGTTTGTTTAGGGTGATTAGGGTTATGACTATTTGCTCTAAATTTAGCAATTTCTTTAATAGGTAGTATTGATTTAATATCTTCAATAGAAATTTCTTGAATTTTATTAATCTCATGACTTGTTCTAAATCCATCAAAAAAATGCAAAACAGGCAATGATGCTTTAATAGCTATTAGATGGCTTGCTAAAGCATAATCTTGTGCTTGCTGAGCATTATCAGATGCTATCATCAAAAAACCAGTTTGCCTACAAGCCATAACATCTGAATGATCACCAAAGATGCTTAAAGCATGTGTAGCAATTGCTCGAGCTGAAACATGAAAAACAGCAGGGAGTTTCTCACTAGCTAATTTATACATATTGGGAATCATTAATAATAAGCCTTGACTCGCTGTAAAAGTGGTAGCTAATGCACCAGTTGATAATGCACCATGGATTGCTCCTGCTGCTCCTGCTTCAGATTGCATTTCAACTATTCTTGTTTTATTACCAAAAACATTTAATAAATTCTGACTAGCTAATTCATCTGCATATTCGGCCATAACAGATGAAGGAGTAATAGGATATATACCAGCAAAATCACTAAGTAAATAAGCTATTTTGGCTACTGCAGAATTGGCGTCAGTACATATAAATTTGTTATTAGAACTTGAATTCATATTTA
>CAZIEX010000015.1:0-16854 GCA_964538585.1 uncultured Mycoplasmatales bacterium
TTCAAACACCACTTACACTATAACTGGTTTTACTACTATAGATTCTGATGGTGCTTTTGATTATTGTGCTGGATTAACTTCTGTTAATATTCCTAGTACTGTTACTAGTATTGGGGATTATGCTTTTAGAATGTGTACTAGTTTGAAATCTATGACTTTTGCATCAGGAAGTCAACTTAAGAGTATTGGGGAAAGTGCTTTTAGGGGTTGCACTAGTTTGACTACTATTGAAATTCCTGATGGGGTTACTAGTATTGGGGAAGGTGCTTTTGCTTGGTGCACCAGTTTGGAATCTATTAGTATTCCAAATAGTGTGACTAGTATTGAGAACTATGCTTTTTATAGTTGTATTGGATTAACATCAATTGAGATCCCTAATAGTGTAGAATCTATTGGAGGTTATGCTTTTAGTTGATGTACTAATTTAACATCAATTAGCATTCCTAGTAGTGTAGAAACTATTGGTAGTTTAGCACTTGGTTATAACTATAACTTAACTTCAATAACATTAAATTGAAGTGAGCAAGAATTAGAAACAATAACTAATTAATGATGGTAGTATTAATGCATCTTGATTAGATGGTCTTGATAACTTAACAACTATATATATTCTTGATGATTTAGCTGATGTATATAAAGAATATGCAGATAAACTTAATTTACCTGAAAGTGTAACAATTAAAGAAATACCAGAGTCTGGTTCTTCTAATATAGGATTAGCAGTTGGACTAGGAGTTGGACTGGGTGTACCTGCAGTAGGTGGAATTGGTTTTGGAATCTACTATGGGGTTAAGAGAAAGAAAAATAAGAAATAAATAACAATTGATATTGATAATTTAACCAATATGCAAGTCATCACACTATACAGTCATCAATCATATTGATTTATTTTTATTAAAATAACTTTAAATCAAAGAATTTTATTTAATTAAAATTAAAGTAAAATTTCAAGCAATTGTAAGATAAATATTAAATATATATAATTAATAAATACTTAATATTATGAGCAAGAAACAGATAAAAGAAACTTCTAGTAATTCAAAAAAACTTCCTAGTGAATTAAAACCAATAAAAGTTAAAAATAAAACTGTAGATGAACAATTAATTGCTAAAGCAAATGATGAATATGTTGCTAATGCCAAAATTGCTTATCAGAAAAAAATTAATCATGAAATCCTTGATGGTGAATATAAAAAATTAATTAATAACTATCGTAATGATTTCTTTTTAGCCATTAAAGGTAAATACTATGAAAAAATTACTGAATTACACCAAAAAGGTTTAATTCGTAGCTCAATTAATAATCTTGATTTTAACTTATATGCTTTAAAACGTGAATATTTCAACCAACTTGCTAATAATTATCACAACTTGAAATTAAATAAGAGTAATAAAGCTAAATATGATAGTTTAAAAAAACAAAAACAAAAAATTAAACAGGATTACAAACAAACACGTTGCAAAATAATTAGAAAATTTAAAGACCAAATATTAAATAAAACTGATGCTTCAAGTATTAAAAAGCATTTTATAGTCTCATATGCTAAATTACTCTCATGATTTAAAGAAACAGGAAGAAAAATTTTTAATATTTCTTTCTTAACAATTATTGTTATAGTTCTTATTTTAGGACTTGTAGACCAAACATTATCAAATTTCTTAATTACTAAAGTATCAATTGGGTCATTGTCTGTGTTCACTTTTGCTGGTTTAATAATGTTAGTTGTTTATATTTTAGGAATGATTATTAAACACTTTAGATATCGTGCTGGTGTATATGATATTGTAGAAGCAAAGTATGCAAAACCTGCTCCTTCTTCTGGACCTATTGGTACATCAAGTGATTCAGCTAATGAATATGAATATCTAGATGTTTTATTTGAAAATGCTAATGCAAACAAACCAGAATCTTGTAATTCAGCAAAAGAAGCTGGAAAAATACTAGCAAAAAATAAAAAAGCAAATAAACAAAAAAACAACAAATAAACTAGAAAACCTCATATGAGGTTTTCTTAATAAATGTTTAATTGGAGGTTTATAAATTATGAATCTAAATAATTTAATGCAGCAAGCTCAAAAGGCAAAAAAAGAATATGACAAAAAACTTGCTGAATTTGAAACTAAGGAATTTGAATATGATTATCAAAATGGATCTGTAATTGTAAAAATTGGAGGAAATTTAAAAATAAAATCTCTAACTATTAGTAATACACTAATTGATCCAGATGATAAAATTACACTTCAAGAAATGGTTGCAGAAGCAATCAATAATGCAATTGTTTTAGTTAATAAACAAAAGCAAGAATTTGTTCCTATGACTTATTAAATATCATGGATTTTATTGAAATTAATAAACTAATCGATGACTTAAAAAAACTCCCTAATATAACTACTAAACAGGCCGAGAAAATTTCTTATTATTTGTTAAATGCAAATTCTAGTGAAATTAATGAACTTATCAATGATATTGATAATCTTCGCAAAAAAATCACATTTTGTAATGAGTGCAATAATATATCATTATCGAAATTATGTGAAATATGTTTAAATACTAGTCGGAATAAAAAACAATTATGTATTGTGCAATCACCAAATGATGTGCAGAAAATTGAAAGCACTAATAAATATCTAGGTGTATATTTTGTTTTGCATGATGAAATTAATGTTAAAAATAAAACAAAACTTAACCAAACTACTATCAAAAAGCTTTTAACTTTAATTAATAAAAATGAAGTAAGTGAAATTATTCTTGCTACCAATTGAACTCCAAATGGTGAAGCAACCGCTTTTTTTCTAAAAGGAATAATAAACCAAATGTATCCTAACATTTTAATATCTCGTTTAGCAGTTGGCTTGCCAATTAATTCCTCATTAAGTTATGCTGATAATGATACATTATCACAAGCCATAAAAAATCGAACAAAATATGAGTAATTTAACTAATCAACAATTCGAAAATTTATTAAATGATTTAAGTTCTAAAATTCATGAGCTTAGTATTAATGTATCTATTTTTGATATTGTTGAAACAATTAAAAAATTTCAAAATGAAAATGATAAATTAGTTAAAAAAGCATACACTTTAATTAAAAGAAGAATTGCTTTTTTAAAGAAAAATCTTAAAAAATGGGAATATGAATATTATGGATTACAATCACCAACTGTTAGTGATACCCAATATGACTTGTCATTAAGAGAACTTAAGAATTGAGAAACTTGCTTCCCACAATTTGCTAGTCTTTCTTCTCCTACTAAAAAAGTTGGTGGAGCAATTGATAGAAAATTTAAAAAAGCTACTCACTCTTCAGCAATGCTTTCTCTTGATAATGCTTTCTCATTATCTGAACTACAAAATTTTGATAACTTTATTAAAAAAACACTAAATAATGATGATGACATTGTTTATAATGTTGAACCTAAATTTGATGGGTTAAGCGTAGCTTTAATTTATCAAGATGGCAATTTCTTTAAAGCTATTACTAGAGGTAATGGAATAATTGGTGAGGATGTTACAAAAAATATTAATGTTGTTAAAGACATTCCTAAACATATAAATACTAATTTATCTATTCTAGAAGTTCGTGGTGAAATTTATCTTGATTATGAGCAATTTGGAAAAATCAATAATGATATAGAAGATGAATCAAAAAAATTTGCTAATCCTAGAAATGCAGCTAGTGGTACTTTAAGAAGACTTGATCAAAAATTAGTTGCTGAGAGAGAGCTTAAATTTGTGGCTTACTATATTCCTGATAATAATCAATTACAACAATTAAAAATAAATTCACAAAATGAAATTATTCATTATTTAAAATCTCTAGGATTTAGAACATCTCAAGAGGTATGAAAATGTTCTAATATCAATGAAGCCTATGAAAAAATAAAATATTTAGAAACACATCAAGATAATTTACCATATCCTATTGATGGTGGTGTTTTAAAAGTAGATGATATTTCTTTACATAACAAAATTGGTGCTACTTCTAAGTTTCCACATTGAGCAATAGCATATAAATTCATTCCCAAAGAAGCAATTACAAAAGTTCTAGATATTATCCCAACAGTTGGTAGAACTGGTAAAATAACATATGTAGCAAAATTATCACCAATTCATTTATCTGGTAGTACAATTTCTTCTGCCACACTTAACAATGCTCAATATATTCAATCCAAAGACATAAGAATTGGTGATTATGTAAAAATATTTAAAGCTGCTGAAATCATTCCTTATGTAAAAGAAGCAATTATTGAAAAAAGAGAAAAATTTTCATCTCCTTATTTGCCAGTTTTAAATTGTCCTGTTTGTGGGTCGAAGCTCGAAAGAAGAGATAATGAAGTAGATCAATATTGTGTTAATACTTCTTGTAAAGCTAGAATTTTGCAATCAATTATTTATTTTTGTTCAAAAAAAGCAATGAACATTGAGGGAATAAGTGAAAAAACAATTAAAAAATATTATGATCTTGGGTTTATTAAAACAATTCCTGATATCTATCACTTAAATGCTCATCGTAGTGAAATCATCAAAAATGTTTTAAATAACAAATTTAAGGTTTTCAACGAAATTATTGAAGCTATTGAAAAATCAAAATCAAATTCACTTGAAAGATTAATTAATGGTTTAGGAATACGTGATGTTGGATATATCTCTTCTTTAGTTTTAGCTAAGTATTTCAAAGACATTGACAATTTAATGAAAGCATCAAAAGAAGAATTAATAAACTTAAAAGATATTGGTGATATTGTTTCTAGTTCAATATATGATTGAACACATAATCAAGCAAACATTAATCTAATTAATCAACTAAAAGCATTAGGAATAAACACTAAGTATATTGGTGCAAATATTAATGAAGAAAACAAAAAATCAATTTATTATCAAAAAAACATTTGTATTACTGGATCATTTGATATTTCGAGAGAAGAAATAAAAGAGATACTAGAAAGAAAATATGACATTCACTTTTCAAATTCATTAAATAAATCAACTGATTATTTAATAGTTGGTAATAATGCTGGGACAAAAATTGAAAAAGCTAAAGAATGAAATATTCCAATAATTACTAATAAAATATGAGAGGATTAATGTTTTATGAAAATTTTAAATTCATCAAATAACAATTTATATACATTAAATGATTCTAAAATAACTATTTACAATTGTGGCCCGACAGTTTATAATGATGTACATGTAGGGAATATAAGACCAATTATTACTATGGATGTACTATATCGGTATTTATGTTTTCAAAATATTGATGTAACTTATGTCCATAACATCACTGACATTGATGATAAAATTATTAATCGTTCATTAGAATTACATAAAGATGAATTGGAATTATCTAATCACTACTATGAAGAATATCTTAAGGTATTAGACCAACTCAATATTAAGAGAATGTCAATTTTACCTAAAGTATCTGATAATATTGAAGGTATCATTGATTTTGTTAATCAACTAATTAATAAAAAACATGCATATGTTGTAGAAGGAGATGTATATTTTGATATTAAATCAATTAAAGGATATGGAAGCATTTCACATCAAAATATCAATAACTTACTTAAAGGCGTTAGAAAAGAAGTAAATGATAAAAAACATTTTGCTTTAGATTTTGCTTTATGAAAGAAAACAAATGTTGGTATTAATTGAAAAACTAAATGAAATGACCATGGAAGACCTGGATGACATACTGAATGTGTTTATTTAATTAATCATTTTATAGGTAAACAAGTTGATATTCATGCTGGTGGAGTTGATTTAAAATTTCCTCATCATGAAAATGAAAATGCTCAAAATATTGCTATTAACAATATACCTTTAGCAAAATGTTGAATGCATATTGGGCATATAAATGTTAATGGTGAAAAAATGTCTAAATCACTTAACAATTTCATTTTAGCTAAAGATATTTTAAAACAATTTGACTTTAATGTGATTCGATGATTTTTCTATCAAACTAGATATCAAAGTCCACTAAATTTTTCTATAGAAAATTTAAACACTTGTAAAAAAGAATTTTTAAAATTTATTAAAAATTACAATTTTGCTCTAATAAATTATTTTTGATTAACTTCTAACACCGAAATAAAACAAAATAACGAATTACCACAAGATTTTATCAATACCATTGAAGATGATCTTAATTTTCCTAACATGATTAAAGAAATATGAGCAATTAATAAAAAATTAAGTTTATCTATTAGGCAAAAGAAACTTGATGAAATTGAAACTAGCATTTCATATTTAAATAATATAGGAATGATTTTGGGATTAGATTTTAAAAATATTTTGTGTAATAACAAAATATTAAATATAGTTAAAAATTGAGCTCAAATGATTAATGAAAAAAAATACCACAAAGCTGATGAACTTCGTGGTGAATTACAAAAAATGGATATTATTTAATTTTTATCATATATCTTTTTAACAAATTCAATTTGATTATTATTAACTTTAATAATCATGTAAGTTGCTATTGAGTTGTATGGTAAAGCAATTGAACCAGGATTAGCTAGGACTAATTGATCAGGAAAATATTTAACTTCATATCGATGAGAATGACCAAATAGTAAAACATCATTTTTAGTTTTTCTCAATAAATCATGAAGTTGTTTTAATCAAATAAAATGTTTTCTTCTAATGATTTGATGGCCATGCATAAGCATAAATCTAAAACCCTCACATTCAAATTCAATTATTTGATGATTTTCAAGTTTTTTGAAATCATTGTTACCATCAACATAATAGGTAAATAATTCATCCATTATTTTAGGATCATACATATGATCCCCGCAATGAACTTTTATATCTGGTTTTTCTAAACTAATAACATCACGAACACGTGACTCAGATAAACCATGTGTATCAGAAATAACTAAAATCTTTTTCATAACTTACTTATTTAGTGCATCATGAATCAATTTTGCATTCTTTTTCCCAACATATTGGGTCAATTCATTCACAGATGCATCCTTTATATTTGCAATATTATTATAAATTTTAATTAATTTATCAATAGTAACTTTACCAATTCCAGGAATTTCATCTAATTTTGAACGAAATAAAGAAACACTTTTCTTTTTATGAAAAAAATTAATAGCAAAGCGATGGACTTCATCTTGAATTTTTTTAAGATATAAAAAAAGATTAGACTTTTTATCTAATTTTATAGTGTGTGTTTTGTCAATAACTATTTTTTCAGTATTATGGTGTTTATCTTTAGCTAAACCAATAACTGGTATAATTTGATCTAGGTTTAGTTTTTTTAATGAGTTTTTTATTGCATTTATTTGGTTAATTCCACCGTCTGCAATAATAAGATTTGGTAAGGGCTCTTTATTCTTTAAAACATTTGTATATTGACGATATACAACTTCTTCCATATACTGTGTATCACCAGTTAATTTATCATTATCAATAATAAACTTATGATAAAGTTTATTATTGAATTCTCCATTTTCAATAGCAATCATTGCTCCAACTTTAACTTCGCCAAATAAATTGGACATATCAAAAGAATGAATTAAAGACAAATTATCTAATTTGAGCATTTTCTTCAATTCTTCAAAAGCTATAAAATCAAGTGATTGTTTTTTTAAATATTGAAAATAATTTGATTGATAATATTGTTTAGCATTTATACTTGCATTAATTAAAATACTTTTAAACTTACCTTGTAGAGGATTAATGAATTCAATCTTCAAAGTTTTAGATAGCTTTCTAAGGATTTGATTTTCAAGAGAAATATAACATTTTTTTGGTTTATTATTATTTCCTAAATAAAATTGCATTAAATAACTAACTAATGAATCGCTAAAATTATTATCATTTATAGAATCAATTTGTTGATTTTTAGTCAATAATTTACCATTGATATAACTAAAAATACTTATAGAAATATATTCATCTTTTAAACTATATCCAATTACATCAATTGATTCCTTTGTACATAAATTAATTGATTGAGATGTTTGAATTTCATTAATGTTATCAATCAATTCTTTAATTAATTTTGCATCTTCAAAATTTAAATCTTCAGCAAGTTTTTTTTCTTTAGTTTGCAATTGATGAAAAATATTCGTAGTATTGCCTTTAAAGAAATCATCAATTTGAGTAATGATGTCTTTATATTTAGAATCTGATATCTTATTAATACATGGTCCTAAGCATTGACCTAAATCATAATAAAGACATTTCTTTTTTGGTAATTTATAACATTTTCGCAATGGAAATAATTGATTAACCAAATTAAAAATTTCATATTTATTAGATTTGCTACTTGCAAATGGTCCATAATATCGATAACATTTAGTAAAAAAATTACGTGTATAAATTATTCTTGGGTCTTTTTCTTTAGTAATTGCTATATATGGATAATTGCTTCCTTCTTTTAACAAAATATTGTATTTAGGTTGGTATTTTTTTATTAAGTTATTTTCTAGTATTAATGATTCATTTTCATTAGCAACAGTTACAAAATCAATATCAGCAATGTTTTCTACTAATTTTTTAGTTTTCAAACTTGTTTTATTGTTGAAATATTGGTGTGTTCTTTTATATAAATCAACTGCCTTCCCAACATATATAACTTGACCATATTTACCTTTTCAAAGATAACAACCTGGAGTATGTGGTACTAAATTTAATTTAAATTCAAGGATTTTATTCACACTATTAATATATTTTATTAAAATGTGAAACTTTAGTTAAACCTTCAGTACGATTATTAGCAACATTTTCAGCCATAGTATCTTTTGAACCTAAAATAATTAATTTACGATAAATATCTTCTAAAGAAGGTTTGATTTTGTAAAAAGAAGTAAAATAGACTTTTTTTGATGAAAGATATTTAAGCATCTTTTCAGGATCTTGCTTTGATTTAAATTTAACTTCATATTGAATACTTTCTTCTGTTCTATTACTATTGAATTTAAATTTGTTTCTATTTAAATACGCTTCAATGACATTAGCATTTTTATGTGCAATTGATAAAAAGTACTTTTTAGTATCATATTTTTTTAGCAATTTTTCCTTTTTACCTGAATAGATTATTTTTCCACCATCTAGAATTGTTAATGAATCAGCATACATATCTAATTCAGCTAAAACATGAGAAGAAATAAATATAGCTTTTTGTTGTTTTTTAAGTTCTAATAATGTATCAAAAAAATCAATTCTTGCTTTTGGATCTAAATTAGCAACAGGTTCATCCATGATGATAATATCAGGATTGTGAATTAGTGTCTGAGATAATAGAACTTTTTTCTTTTGCCCACTTGAAAAAGAATTAGGTTCACGATGTCTCATATTTCACATTCCAATACTTTTTAATTGATTTTCAGTAATTTTTTTGGCCTCTTTTTCTTTGATTCCAGAAAGCATTACCATTCATTTTAAATAATCAAAAGTTGTAAATCCTTCAGGAAAAACTGCTTTCTCAGGAATATAACCAATTTTGGTCTTGGCAGATTCTAATCAATTCTTAATTCCTTTAATTAAAATAGTTCCAGATCAATTAAAATAAGAAGTAATCAAACACTTAATAGTTGTAGTTTTCCCAGCACCATTTGCTCCTATAAAAGCATGAAATTCACCAGGATATACTTCAAAATTTAAACTATCAATATTAGGAATTTTCTTTTTAAAATAGTATTTAGTTAAATTACGAACAAAAAGAATTGGTTTATTATTCATTCTTTCATATTCTTGAATATCATGAGAAAAATATTTACGATTTTTGCCCCCACGATAAAGGATAGATTCTTTGATAAAAATAAAATTATCATTTAAAATTTTTAAATGTTCATTATCATTTGAAAATCGATGTTTTAGATGTTTATATAAAGTATGAAACTCTTTATACAAGAACTTTAAATTATTGATTTTGTTATTTCTTTGTTGTTTTAATTTGGTTTTTTCTTGATGAAAATTATTTTTTTTAATTTGTTTATCTACGAGTTTAGTTTTTAAAATAGCTAGTTCAGAATAATATTTTGTATAAATTTCAGAAATAGATGATATATGAGTTAAAAAATTGTTAACTCTAAGTGAGGACAACAAAATTTTTTCTTTTTGATTTAAATTAGTTAAACTTTTTTTACTCATATATTTTTCTCCTATTTGAAATCATATTTAACATATTTGTAATAAGCTATTACATCAATAAACATACCTATAGCCACATAAATAATTGATGCTTGTCATCAATTAAGTTTAGATGATTGTTCAAAACTAAAAATTGTATTTTCATAAAGCAAAATTGAATTTGAGCTAGTATTAAATTCAGCTGTGTATCTATTGTAATACTCAACATAATAATATATTGCTGAAGGTGAACTATTAAAAAAATAAGTTAATAAACTAGATGATTTAAGTCCTATTTCTGAACAATAACCATATTCACCTTCAACCTTTTCACTATATTCACTTGAAACATTTGTATTTTTATATACTTCAAACAATTCTTTATATTCGTCACTTGGTGAAGAAGAACCGTCATAAATAGGAAGAAATTTATTAATACCTTCTTCTTGCTCAATACCTAGATAAGCAAGAGTATTAATGATATTGACACTAGTACTAGTAGAATAAGATGGAAGTGGTAAAAAACCATTACCAAGTAATTGCTTAAAATTAATGTATGAAGTGTCAGGGTTTATTGAACTATAATTTCTTGTATTAAATGAATTAAATAATGTATTGTAACAAAAAGTAAAGTATTGTGATCAAGGAATAACACTAATAGTATTACCTGATGAATCCTTATAATTAGTATTTACCATTGAATAATCATTTAATGTATTTGCACCAATTAATTGTTCATAAATAAAATATCTAAACTTCATATAAAGTTGACCAAAATCAGCAATAGTGTTATATTCATCAGAAGGAATGATATTGTCTTGTTTTAGTTGCTCAACTTCATCATAAATTAAACGATATAAATAACTAACACTTTCGTAATTAGGGTCACTTGCTAAATAGAATGTTCAATATTCTCCAGGATAAGAAGAACTAAAAGTGTTTTTATACAAATTGGAATTTGTATCAAATAAAATCTCATATAAAAGATAATTAAATAAATCTTTTTCATCTGTATTAGGTTTAAGTTGATCATTTGTATAATATTGCAAATTTTTACTAACTACAACTCCATTATAATAAGCAGCAACTACATAGTTATTTTCTTTTGTTCCAGTAGGATTGTACAAATAATTTGTGTTTCCTTTATAACATAATGAGCTGTCATTTGAAACATAATTTACAGTTATATTAGATTCAAAATTGATTAACAATTCTAAAAGTTCATTAAGATAAGATATACCTGAAGAATTATAAGTAGCAAAATTAACAGTATCATTTCTAGTTAATGATGCAACACTAATATAAAAATATGGCTCAAGATCATTTGTAATTGACATTCAAGAAGTGTCATCATCAGTTAAATCAGTGTCTTGTCCAGTATTTTGATGAACTAAATCATTTATTGTGTAATTTAAACCATTGTGTTGTCCAAAACTTAGATTAGATGAAGCCAAATTTCAATCATTAGCTTCAGCCAAAGGTCCAACTAAATATGCTTGTTCCAATTGTAAAAAAAAGTTAAAAGCATATAAAGCATTAGCTGGAGATTCTTTTAAAGCTTGATCCCATAATTCTTTTTCATGTTCAAGAGAAAGAGAATCTAATGAACTTATATCAAATGAACTAAGTAATGATGTTGGTAAAATATAGGCTGATCCATGGGCTTTATTTGATTTATCAACATATCAACTTGTATGTACTGTATTTACATTATTTTTTGTTAACTTACTTGCTGGGCTTTCAGAAATCGCTAATTGGACAGTGTAATAAATAACCATTAAAACAACAACAATAATGTTTGCAATAATAACTACTATTTTATTTCAAAAAATTGAGAAAAAAGTAGCAATAGAGCCAAAAAAGATGAAATTAACAATATTACCAACAAAACAAGAAAGCATCAAAAAAGCAACACCTGATTTACTCACACCATTAGGAATCATTGCAAATAAACAAAAAATAGCAGTAATAATTGAAAAGAACAAGAACATTAATCCACTAACAAAAAATTTAGATCAAATCATTTTTTTTCGATCTAATGGTTTAGAGCAAATAATCAATTCACTTCCATCATCTTGTGGCGCTTTAAAAATATACACTACAATAACTGAACTCAAAATACTAACAATATATAAAGCAGGCATCAATACTACTTTTCAAACTTTAATAAATGATAATCCAGCAATTATGGGTACAAAAGTAGTAAAAGCAACCAAGATAATCAAATAAACAAAAGTTATGACATACAATGTCACTCTTTTAAATAATGTTCTTGTTAAATAACGAATATATGTAGTGATGGTAGTTTATCTCCTTATTTATTATTTAGGATATTATGACAACGAGAACATAAGCTGTTTTCATCAAGTTCATTTTGCTCAAAAAAATTTCAGCATCTTTCACATCTTTTCATTTTAGCATTTTTTACATCAATAATGATAAACTCTTGATTTAGTTTTTCATCATCGTTTATTATCACTTTAGCTACATTCAAATATTCTTTCAATTGTTGTTCAGAAAAATTAAATTTTTGTTTATTAAATTTAATTTCAACTAATGCTTCATTACTTTTACTTATAATTTGTTTTTTTCTTAATTCTTCAAGCTTTAAATAAATGGTATCTTTTAATTTAAAAAAGAATGATCAATAATTCTTATCAATCTCAATTGAATCAACACAATCAATATATTTAATTAATTTTTTATCAAGAAATATTGACTCAGATTTTTCACCTAAATTTAGTGATTGATAACACTCTTCACAAGTGTGAGGAATTATTGGTGCTAATAAAGCAAGATAAGTACACAAAATTAAATAAAGCACAGTTTGAATGCTTCTTCTATTTTTATCATTGATACTATCACAATATAAACTGTCTTTTATCAAATTAAAATATCAACTTGATAATTCAATAGTATGAAGATTGATTGTTTTAATGATAAAACTAAAATCAAATTTTTCATATGCTGTTAAAATTTTTGCAACATTTGTTTTTAGTTGATCAAGTATATATAAATCTGCTTTTGAAAAATCTAAACATTTATCTTTTGCAAAATCAAAATCCGAAAGATTTGAAGAAATAAATTTTAATAATGAATTACGAATACGTCGATAAATTTCCACAACTTGATTTAAAATATTCTTAGAAATTCTTACATCATCAAAATAATTAGTAGATGCAACCCAAATACGTAATACATCTGCTCCTAATGAATTACATATATCAAGTGGATCAATAACATTACCTAATGATTTAGACATTTTTCTTCCATGCTCATCTAAAGTAAAACCATGAGATATTAATTTTTTATAAGGAGCAGTATTATTTTGAATGTAACTACAAATTAGTGAAGAATTAAATCATCCTCGATATTGATCAGAACCTTCTAAATATAAATGACAGGGAATATGTATTTTTTTATCTAGTAAGATGTTATATGAACTACCAGAATCAAACCAAACATCCATAATATCTTTTTCTTTTCTATAGTTTGATTTACTAGTTAAATATTTATTAGTTAAAAAAGATTCAACTGGTTCACTAAATCAAGCATTAGTACCTTTTAGTTTTAAAACATCAATAATATTTTCAATTAATTCATGATCAAAAATTGGTTGATTATTTTCATCAAAAATAATTGGAATAGGTACACCTCACACACGTTGACGACTAATACACCATTCTTTACGATTGGCAATCATGTTGGTTAATTGAATTTTATTTGATTGGTTTAAAAACTCAACATCATTTAATGTGTCAATTAGATCATTTTGAATTTGTTCAATATTAACGAATCATTGTTTGGTTGCACGATAAATAATTGGCTTTTTTGTTCGCCAATCAATTGCTACTGAATGAATAAATTTGCTTTTATGAATCAAAGCGTTACTATTAGCCAACAAATTGATAATAATATCATTTGCCTTTTCATAAAAAATACCATTTAATTCAGGAATTTTTACATCACTAGTAAACTTTCCATATTCATCAATAGGACAATAAACATTGATGTTATACTTTTTACATGCATAATAGTCATCTAATCCAAAACCTGGTGCATTATGAACTAATCCTGTACCATCTTCATCACTTACATAATCGGCTAAAATAACTGGGTTAATTTCTTTTGTAAGTGGGTTGAAATATTCAACAAGTTCAAGATCTTTACCTAAAAAAGTATTAACAATTTCAAAATTAGATCAATTAACTGATTTAATAAATTTTTCTAGAAGATTTTTAGCAACAATATACACTTTATTTTCATATTTTATTCGAGCATATTCAAATAAAGGATTAACTGCAATTGCTAGATTACTAGGAATAGTTCAAGGGGTAGTAGTTCAAATTACCAATTGATCACCACTTTTGATGTTTCCTTTGTCTTTAACAACAATAAAATTAACAAATATTGAATCTGACTCTTTATTATCATATTCAATTTCAGCTTCTGCTAAAGCAGAATGACTAGATCAAGATCAATAAACAGGTTTATAATCTTGATAAACTAATTTTTTATCAACCATTTTAGAAAATAATTTCAATTGGTTAATTTCAAATTCTGGATTCAATGTTAAATAAATATCTTTAAAGTTAGTTACTAAACCTAAGCGTTGAAATTGTTGAAGTTGATTTTGAACATTTTTAATAGCAAATTCTTTACATGCCTCTCTTTGTTGAACAACACTCAATTTAGCTTGCTCAGGATTTTTCTTCAATAATGCATGTTCAATTGGTAAACCATGTGTGTCTCATCCTAAAATGAAAGGACTATAATCACCTTTCATCAAATGGTAGCGAATAACAAAATCTTTTAATATTTTATTTAAAGCATGACCAATGTGAATATTACCATTTGCATATGGTGGTCCATCATGTAAAACTCATTGCTGATTATTTTTGTTTTGATCTAAAAGCTTTTGATAAATATCATGAGACAATCAAAAATCTTGGATTTTTGGTTCTTTAGTAAATAGATTAGCTTTCATTTCAAAAGCAGATTGACAAATGTTTAATGTCTCTTTATAATTCAGCATATCAGTTTGATATTTATATAAAATTATATATATCAAAATATAATGATTGAAAGTGCAATTGATAGTACATCTATTGAGTTATCAATAATTAAAATTTTTGTTAATTCTAAAATTTCTAATCGCTCAAATTTTTTACAATTTGTTGGAAATTGAACTTCCTTTTTTTTAATGTTGCTTGGTGGAATAGTTTTAATGTTTTTAATTGATCAAAAAAATATTGAAATAATTGATTCAATACTTGGAATAGGTATTTGTTTAATTGCACTTGGAATTTTAATTTATATTGGTTTAACAGTATATAATGTTATTAATGTCAATTTAGTTGTCAAAAAAATTTTTGAAAATAAAATTTATTCTGTTTACTTATCATTACTTAGAGAACATTCAGAATGTGAAGTATATGGAAAAAAAGATAACGAATTTCTTTTTTTAAACCAAAATAAGTTTTTCTCTGTAAGAATTTTTAATGACAAAAATTACATTGATTTAAATTATTGCAACAAAAAAGAAATTGCTGTTTTAAATAATAAAAGTATCTTAAATCACAAATATCACTTTTCTTGAGTATTTTTTAGAAATAGATCAAGCACTTTTTACCAAACATTAGTTTTGAGAATTGTGAAATTTATTTCAAAAACTTTTTTAGAAGACCTTCAAGAAATTAAAAAATATTATAATATTGTTAGCAAATAGTAAATTATGTTAGAAACAAGTAGTTGGCAAACTATATTATCATATTTTAATGAAGCACTACTTTGAGTTGCCTTAATTACATCATTGTGTATTTTAATCCCTCAAACTATTAGATTGCACAAAAATAAATATGCAGATAATTCTTCAATTTGAGTTTATATTTTTTATTGCTTTTGCAACTTAATTTGAGTAATATACCAAACAATTTATATTGTACTACAATATAACAATTCTGATTCCGGAGAAAATACAAAATTTTTAAAAATTATGTTATGAACGCAATTAATTGGAGATATATTATCATTCTCAATTGGTTTATATACAACAATTGTTAAAGCTTATTATATGAAATCCAAAAAACATAAAAAAAATGATGAGATTAAAAAAATTATTACTTATCGAAAACAAGCAAAAACATTTATGATAAGTCAAAAAGAAGAAAATATTAAAAATTTTCAATTAATTGCTAAATACTATCCTGAAATGTGCAAAAAGATTTTAAAATTAAAAAATGATGAATCAATTGATAGTAAAATAGCTTCACTTTCAACTGTTGAAATATGTGTAAAAATTGTTACTATACTAAATTATTTTCTTTACAAACAAAAAAACAATAAATATACATTAAATAATGATTTATATCACACTTTATATGTAAATGCTTTATCTCTTATTAATAGAATTAGTAAAAAATATCCAAGTGTCATTTATGATTCTATTCATTACCATTTATCAAAAAAAGAAAAAGAAACATTAAATAAGAAAAGTCTAATTAACAAAACAAAAGAGAGCATTAAAGAAGAGAATTGTAACTACAAATTTAAACTTTTTATGAATAAAGCAGGAATAGTATCTTTGTGGAGTACACTAGCAGAAATATATCAAAACTTCTATAACTTATAATTTTTTGCTTCATATCTTATTCTTTCTTGAGATATAATAAATTGCATTATGAAAAATCTATCAACAAAGAGTTGTTGAAAATTACTAGGGGGGGGCAAGTAGTTTATTAATTTGTGCTGGCTCTCTAGCTGCA
>CAZIEX010000016.1:0-16007 GCA_964538585.1 uncultured Mycoplasmatales bacterium
CTCAAAATTACGAAAAATAACTTTTAGTGCTCAAGCTTGATTAATGCCAATATTTGTTGTAGTACAATTTGCTATTAATGTTGGAATTATTGCCATTATGATTACTGGCGGAATTATACTTAAATCTAAAAATGATCCTGAACTTTGCTCACAAATCTATGGAGCAGTTCAAGTGATGATTATGGTACTTTCTTCATCAATTATGGCTTGTGTTGTTATTGCCAACACCGTTAGAACACAACCATCATTTAAACGTTTAAAAGAAGTTATTAGTATTAAAAGTTCAATTGTTGATCAAAAAGATGCTAAAGATTTAGAAAAATATGATATCTTATTTGAAAATGTAAGTTTTAAATATAGTAAAGATAGTGAAGAATATATATTAAGAGACATTAATTTAAGAATTAAAGAAGGTGAAACTCTTGGAATTATTGGAGCTATTGGTAGTGGAAAATCTACACTAATTAACTTGATACCTCGCCTTTATGATGTAACTGAAGGAACTATTAAGATTGGTGGTATTGATATTCGCAATTTGAAGATCAAATCATTAAGAGGAAATATTCACTTTGCAATACAAGAACAAATTTTATTTGCTGGTGATATTAAATATAACTTAGCTTATGGATTGGATAAAGTAAGCAATGAAAAAATGATAGAGTCTTGCAAACAAGCTTGTGCATGAGAATTTGTTTCTCAATTACCAAGAAGATTAGAAGCCCCTGTTGAGCAAAGAGGTCGTAATTTTTCTGGTGGTCAAAAACAAAGACTATGTTTAGCACGGGCAATTATTGGTAAACCAAAGATATTAATACTAGATGACACAACTAGTGCACTTGATTTGTTAACTGAGAAGAAAGTTCAAAATAATTTAGCAACCAGTCTTCCTACAACAACAAAAATTATTGTAAGTCAACGAATTTCATCAATTATGAATGCTGATCATATCATTGTTTTGAAAAATGGTTACATTGATGGATATGGTACACATGATCAATTAATTAAAACAAATCAGTTATATCATGACATTGTTGATTCACAATTGAAGCAAAGTATTGGAGAGTAAATATGAATAAGAAATCGTTTTATGGAAGAAAAAATACTGATCCACAATTACTGTATTTCAAATACCAAAAGAAAAACAAAAATTTAACACATAGTAATAAGTTTTCTACTAGTTATATAGTTGGAAGAATTTGAAATTATTTTAAAGTTGTAAAATATCGAATTATTTTTTGTATTTTCTTAAGTATAGTAAGCGCTCTTGCTCAAACAGTTGCTTTATATTTTATAAGTTATATTTATGACAAATATCTAATGAACACTGGAACCGCATGAAGTGATCCACATGTTTTTAGTGCTTTCATTGTTTGCTGCATTTCTGCACTTATTTTGTATGTTGCTAATAACATAACTTGATTTGCTATTGAGATCATTATGATGCGCGCTAGTGAATGACATGTATGCTATCGAATGCGAAAAGATCTATTTGAAAAGCTGCAACATTTACCTGTTAAGTTTTTTGATACCACACCAAGTGGGGAATTAATTACTAGAACATCCAATGATATTGATAACATTTCTTGAGGTCTTTCACAATATTTAATTCAAGATGTTTATTGATTCTTTGTAATCATTTGTGTCGCTATTTTAATGTTTATGATTAACTGGGCATTAGCTTTAATTACTATTCTAATTTATCCAGTGATGATTTTTACAACATCAAGAGTAACAGCATTTATTCGTCCTTACTATGGAAGACAGCAAAGAGAAGTTGGTCATTTAAACTCATTTGTTGAAGAACGTATTAGTGGTGTAAAAATTATTTCTTTATATGAACAAGAAAAATTAAATGCAATTGAATTTGCTAAAATCAACAACAAACTTACTGATAATTCAATTATTGCCAATGCATTTAGTAACATCTTAAACCCTTTAAATCAATTCTTTAATAACCTAGCATTTGTTATTCTTACTGCTCTTGGTATCTCATTAGCAGCTATTGGAGCAATTCACACTGATTGGGGTGTTTTTCATTATGAAAATATCTCCGCTTTATTGGTTATTTTTACTATTTTTACTAGAAACTTAACTAATCCATTTAACCAAATTGTTTTATCTCTTGGTTCATTAATTTTAGCTGAGGTATCTGCACAAAGAGTATTTAGTATTCTTGATCAACCAGAAGAAAAAGATTTACCAAATGCTTGAAAACCTAAATCTATTAAAGGTGTAGTAGAAGCTAAACATATGTATTTTGGTTATGATAGTTCAAAGATGATTTTAAAAGATATAAATTTCAAAGCAACCCCAAATAAAGTGACTGCACTAGTTGGACCTACAGGTGCTGGAAAAACTACAATTGTTAGCTTAATTACTAAGTTCTATGATATTAATCAAGGAAATCTATTAATTGATGGTCATCGAATTCAAGACATTGATCGTAATGCATTAAGAAAACATGTAACAATTGTATTACAAGACACATTCCTTTTCTCTAAGACAATTAGAGAAAACATAAGATATGGCCGACTTGATGCAACCGATGAAGAGGTAGAACAAGCCGCTATTGCTGCTCATGCCGATCCTTTTATTCGTAGTCTTCCTCATCAATATGACACAATTTTAAATGACAATGGTTCAAATCTATCACAAGGGCAAAGACAATTATTAGCAATTGCTCGAGCTTTTTTAGCTGATAGTAAAATTGTAATCCTTGATGAAGCAAGTAGTAGCATTGACACTAAAACCGAATTAGATGTTCAAAATGCTTTAAAGAAATTAATGCATAATCGAACTACTTTTATGATTGCTCATCGTTTGTCAACTATTCGAGATGCTGACAACATTTTAGTTCTAAAAGATGGAGAAATTGTTGAACATGGAAAACATAATGAATTAATTGCCAAAAAAGGGTTCTATGCTAGTTTATATAATTCCCAATTTGAAAAAGGCGAGGAAATATAGGTGAGTGAAATAAATTGATTTATTGGTCATATGCAAAAGTCTTTGCATATGATTAAAGAACAAATTAAATCAGTTGATCTTATCATTCAAGTTTGTGATGCTAGAAGTATTAATGTATCTACCAACTTTGAGTTAATTAGTATTGCTAACAACAAACCAATTATTAATTTAGCACTTAAAAGTGATTTAGCAGATGTTAAAACAATTATAAAAAAAGACAATTTGATAATTGCTAATGTTTATGACAAAAAATTTACTTATCTTTTAAAAGATAAAATTGAAGAAATTTTAAAACCAAAAATTTTGAATTTGCAAAAAAAAGGACTAGTTAATCCAAAATTCTACCTCATAGTTTTAGGTCTACCTAATGTAGGAAAATCAAGCTTAATAAATAAGTTAAGTAATAAAAAAATAATGGAAGTAAGAAACCAACCTGGAGTTACAAGAAATGTTAAGCTATTAAAATTATCAAATAATTTTTTTGTTTATGATACTCCAGGTATTATGCTTAGAAAAGTTAATACTGACATTGAATGGTATATTTTAGGAACATTAGGTTGCATTAGTGAAAGAGTTCTTCCTTTATATGAAATAGTTAATTTCAATTGTGATTTTTATTTTAAATTCTATGAAGCTCAAATTCGAAAGTATTTTGGTTTTAATGAACCATATCAAATTGATGCTTTTTTAAAATATATTGCAAACAAATATAAATTTATTACTTCCAATAATCAAGTTGATTATTTACGAGTTAATCATTTTTTATTTGATTTATTTGCTAAAGGAAAAATTTGTCCAATTAATTATGATCAAAAATAAAAAGAAAAATAAGAAAAAGACTAACTATTATCAATATGAACAACAATTTTGATCAAAAAATCAAATTGTTTTAGGTCTAGATGAAGCTGGAAGAGGAAGCTGAGCTGGGCCAATTGTGGTAGCTGGATGCATTCTTCCAATAAACTACTATAATAGTCAAATAAAAGATTCTAAACAATTAACCATTAAAGCAAGAGAACAACTTTATGATGAAATTACTAAAGTTGCTATAAGTTATCAAATAAAATTTATTGATGCTGAGTTAGTTGATAAATATAACCCTAAACAAGCAACAATCAATGGAATGACAGATATTATTAATGCTATTACCCCAGCTGCAGCAATAGCATTGATTGATACAGAAAAAATTACAAAAACAGACATTGATACTTTATCAATTATTAAAGGTGATCAAAAATCAATAAATATAGCTGCTGCTAGTATATTAGCTAAAGTAGCAAGAGATAAATATATGACTCAAATGCAAAAAAAATATCCTAATTTTAATTTTTCTAAGCACAAAGGTTATGGTACTTTACTCCATCTCAAAGAATTAAAGAAATATGGACCAATAAAAAAATTTCATCGATACTCTTATCAACCTATTAAACAAGTTTTAAAAAATTATTTATAATTAATAACAAATGCTCTGTTAGCTCAGTTGGTAGAGCAAATGACTCTTAATCATTGGGTCGTGGGTTCGAGACCCTCACAGAGCACCATAAACTTTAAAATGAAAAATAAAACTACATTTAAAACATTGGTCTTGGGTTTACTATCTTTTGCTTGTTTGGGTGAATTAATTTCTAAAAACACAACAAATACTCAAAATACTTCTTCTATTAATCGTGATAATGCAGTGGTCACAAATAACGATGATACTAGTTATAGAGCATCAGCAAACTTTTTTTTTGACAGTTATGATGACATTTCTGGATACATTGCTTATCAAGTTGCAAACAATAATATTTATTTAGATGAAGGTGAAAATGACAATTACACCTCTGTTACTGTAACTAATGGTGTACTAAAAACTACTTTAGATGGTAGTAGTGATTTGCCTGGAACAGTTGAAGGTGAAACTTATACAATTTCAGAAATAGAAAGTAATACATTTTCAGCAATTAATGGTGTCAACTTAATTGGTTCTTTTAGTTTACCAAATACTTCTGATCTGTATATTGAAAGTGAAGCTTTTTGTGATTTGCCAGAATTAAATGAATTAATCTTTCATAATAAATTTAAAGCCGATGAAAATATTGTTCTAAATTGCAATAATCTCAATGAAGTTTATTTCAACTTTGAATTTGATTATTTTCTAGATCCATCTTGAACAACTGACATCGCAAATTTATTTAATAACATAGATACTGAACAAACAAAATTCGGTTTTTATTTCAATAATTGAACATATTGTTATGAATATTACTTGCACAACGAATATTTATTAAATTCTAACCAAAATTGAGCAGGAGTGGGGGCATATTTTTATTATTATTATAATGGTGAACAAGATGAGCAATATTATGTTGTAGAAAATACTACTAATTATATCCAGACAGAATCACTTGTTATGATACTATCTATTTTATTTGGAATAGGTGTTCCTTTTGTTATTATTTTAACTTGTTTCATTTGTTCTTTTGCAAAAAAGAAAAGATATTCTAAAGCTTCTTTTTAATAAGTTATTTATTTAGACTTATAAATTCTATATGCCTTTGGTGTTATAATTGGTAATGACTTGTGAGTATTTTTTTTATGTAAATTTGTAATGATAATCTTCTCTTTATTAGGAACACCTTTCCCAAGTAAAAATGTATCTATACTATCATAACTTATACCAAGTTCTTTCTCATCAGTTTGATCTTCAAATAATGAAGCACTAGGTTCACGATCAATAATTATCTGTGGGACCTTTAAATGAATAGACAATTCTTTAATATCTTTTTTAGTTAAAGTGTTCAAAATTTGCACATCACTTGCTCCATCACCATATTTAGTGAAATATCCTAAATATAGTTCATCCATATTAGAGGTTCCAAGTACTAACATATTATTTTCTTGAGCTAAAGCATATAAACTAAGCATTCGCAAACGAGGATTAATATTTGCTAAAGTTAATCTATCTTTAACTCCTAATAATTTTTTAATAGATATAGCTTGTTGTTTTAAATCAACATGTTTTATTGAAATACCAAATGATTTAGATAGTTCATTTACACATTTTTTATCTAATTGTGAATTGTTAATATCCAAAAATATTGGATAAGTTTTTATTTTTTTAAAAGATAAACATATTGCCAAGCACAATGCTGAATCAATTCCTCCAGATATGCCAATAACATATCCAGATTTGTTTGTCTTTAGTAATAAATCATTTAACCATTTGTTTAAATATTTTCCATATTCAAATAAAGCTTTATTTTTTTTCATAATTATTCCAAAAGTAACTCATTACCATATATATGCAAGGTGTCACCTTTAATTCCTCCCATTTTTTTGATTCTTTCTTCAAGTTTAATTTTTTTTAATTTTTCATTGTAACGAATAATATTATCAGATGTATCTAGAGGAATGCGATTAGTTCAATATTTTAAATATGGACTAGTAATATTCCAATCATTATCTGCAATTTTTTCAATTGACAAATTTTGACTTGGGTCTTGTACTTTAGTAACTTCTATATATTTAATATTTTCTTTTTTATCATTTTTAATTAATGATTTAATTTGCAAATAATCTTTAAATATAGTATTAAGTAATTGATCTAAATTTTTGCTTTCTTTTGCACTAATACAAATAATATTTGAATTAAGATGTTGTTTTAATTTTAAATAGTTTTTGTTGGCGCTAGATACATCATTTTTATTTGCAACTAATATTATCTTTTTTTGTAATAACTTAGCATTGTATTTTAATAACTCATTGGTAATAGTTTGATATGCATAAATTATATCTTGATTGTCACTTGTATCTAATGAAATTAAATGTATAAGTATTGAACATCTTTCTATATGTTTTAAGAATTCATAACCTAATCCTTTGCCTTCACTTGCACCTTCAATTAAGCCAGGGATATCTGCGATTACTAATGATTGATTATGATATTTACAAACCCCCAAAACTGGAGAAAGAGTAGTAAACTGATAATTAGTTATTTTAGGATGAGCTGTTGTTAGCTTTGATATTAATGTTGATTTTCCAGCATTTGGTAAACCAACCAAACCAATATCAGCCATATATTTAATAACCAACTTAACTTTTGTTGGTTCAACTATATCACCATTTTCATGAAGATTAGGAATTTTATTTTGAGAATTTTTAAATCATGCATTACCATGTCCACCTTTACCACCAGATTGAATAATATACTCCTGACCATTTTGCAAAATCTCACAAATTTGTTTGTTAGTCTTATAATCATAAACAACTGTACCTAGAGGTACTTTAATAAAGGTGTTTTCACCACTTTTACCAGTAGCTAATTTTGTCTGACCATTTTCACCATTAGCAGCACTTATTATTTTGTGGTTTCTTAGTGGTAGTAAAGTATTTTCATTAATATCACCAATTAAAATAATACTTCCTCCGTCTCCTCCGTTTCCTCCATAAGGACCACCATAAGGATTGTGTGCTTCTCTTCTTCAAGCAACTATTCCATTGCCACCATTACCTGCCTTTAATTCAAGAACACATTCATCAATAAATTGCATAATTTAATTTTTAAAATATGTTTCGATTAAAATAGCAGTAATGTTATCATTTGAACCATTTTTAAAAGCTTTATTAACAAGACTTTTACAAATGTTTTCAAATCCATTTGCTCTTTCAAAAGATAAAATGTAATTGATTTCATTAATTTGAAAGTAATTGTACAATCCGTCACTTGCTAATAAAAATAAATCATCCTTATTAATTTTTCTTAAATAGAAGGAGTACTTCATATGTTTGTTTGATTTTGATGAAATATATTGTGTTAATGATAGTAAAGAATTCCTATTTTTATCAAAGATAGATTGTGGAGCATGATTTTGTTCCAAGAAGTTATATAAGTTATGATCAATAGTTACACAATATCATTCATTAAAACTATTGTCATAATGATATGCACGAGAATCACCAATATTGAAAATAAAAGCTTTATCATCACTTAAGATACATAAAACTAATGTTGTACCAATATCAACATCTTTATGATTGCGATTTAATTCAAAGTAAGCTTTATCTAAAACAATTTTAAATCAATGTTGAATAAAATAAATATGCTTTTTGTTTTTAAATGATTTAACAAAAAAATCAACAATAAAATATGAAGCATGTTTTGAGCCCTCTTGACTACCTATTCCATCACAGATAATAGCCAATACTTGATTAGTAGCATTTACCCCAACTCAACTAGCATCTTCATTGACTTTTTTGATACCTGCAGATGTTGCAATTGATAAATTTACTCTTAAATTATTTTTTTTCATATTGTGCTCTTAGTTGACCGCAGGCTGCATTAATATTTGACCCACGCTTAAGACGTATTGTAGTAATTATATTATTTTGGTATAACACATTTTTAAAATGTGACAATTGTTCACTTTTTTTAAATTTAGATCCTAATACTTCATTAAATTCAATTAAGTTGATATAGCATAATCTTGCCTTTGCTATTTTTACAAGTTGATCCAAACATTCATCTGAATCATTTAAATCTTTAATCAAAATATATTCAAAACTAATGCGGTTATTTGTAATCTTGATATATTCATCTAAAGTTTTAAGTAAATTGTCTATAGGATAAATTTTATTTATTGGCATTAATTGATTACGAATTTTATTATTTGGAGCATGAAGTGATATTGCCAAATTAACTTGGGGGAAATCATAAGCAAATTTAATGATTTTATCCAAAATACCACATGTTGAAACAGTTATATGTCTAATACCTAAGTTGATACCATTTTTATGGTTAATTATCTTTATTGCCTTTGATAATTCTTCATAATTATCAAATGGTTCACCTATACCCATAATCACAATGTTGGAAATAGATGAATTTTTAGTTTCTTTTAAAAATTTATTAGATCAATAAAACTGTTCAACTATTTCTCCAGCAGTTAATCTTCTTTTTAATTTTAACTGACCAGAAGCACAAAATTTACAATTCATGGTGCAACCAATTTCAGTTGAAATACATATGCTATAACCTCAATCAAACTTCATAATTACAGTTTCAATTAAATTACCATCTGTAAGTTGATATAAAAATTTGATTGTTTGATCCTTACTATCAATGCTTTTTTTAATTATTTTTAATTCCTCAATTTGTAATTTTTTTTGTAATTCTGGAATTACTTTTTTAGGTAAATTAGTCATTTTTGAAAAATCAATGACTTGCTTTTTATAAATTCAATCATATATTTGCCTACTAGTAAAAGGTTTAGCACCAAAATTAATACATATACTAGTAAGTTCATCAAATGTCAAATTAAAAAAGTTCATTAGATATTATTATTAATATGTTTCTTTAAAATTTCATAAAGCTGTATAGTTGCTTTATTACTTTGATCAGTTTCATTAATTATTTTATATTGATATTTATCTGCTTGATTAATTTCTCATTGGGCTGCAGCAATACGTTTATTAATAATTTCAAGTGATTCAGTCTGACGATTAATTAATCTCTGCTTTAATTCATCAATGGTTGGTGGTAATATAAAAATAGTAAGTAATTGATTATCGCTTTGTTTTTTACAATAATCTATTATTTGTAACCCGCCTTGGGGTTCAATCTCTAAAAGAACATTTTTGCCTTCAGATCGCAATTTATTTACATAATCAATAGGTGTTCCATAATAGTTGTTAGCATATGTAGCATATTCTAAAAGCTTATTATCTTTAATGGCTTGCTCAAATTGTGCTTTAGTTAAAAAGAAGTAATCTTTACCATCAATTTCATTAGGTCGTTTAGGCCTAGTTGTCATTGAGATACTAAAAGCTAAATTTAGTTCTTTTTTATCAATTAATGGTTCTCATATTGTTTTCTTTCCTACTCCAGAAGGTCCTGTAATTACAATTAATAACCCATTATTTTTCATATTTTAACTAATCTTAATATCCTCTATACTATATGCAATATCTTTTGATTTGGAGCTCTTATTAAATCATGATAGCAATGTGCTACTTATACCTAATTGACCAATAAACATAGTTAAAGTCAATAAGAATAAACCTATAGGTTTAACTAGTTCTGATATACCCATAGTTAGTCCAACTGTACCTATTGCACTAGTAACTTCATAAATGGTTTTTATAAAAGTCATATTATCAATTTGATAAACTGATTCATTGTTAGGCAAATATGTTGGACAATAATATAAACTCAAACTTACAACAAGAACTAAAACCAATCCAATAAAGAAAACAATGAATGCATTATTAATCGTTTTTTGAGGTATTGTTTTTTTAAATGCAGTAACATTTTCATGACGACGAATCAAATGCCAAATTGATAATATAAGGACTGCAAAAGTTGTAGTTCTTATTCCTCCGCCGGTTGAACTAGGGCTTGCACCAATAAACATCAAAATACTAAAATCAATTTGTGATCCTGTTGTTAATAATGCTTGGTTAAAAGTGCTAAATCCAGCTGAACGAGTAACAATAGTGTTATAAATAATTGCTCAATTTTTATTTAAAGATTCATTTTTCCCTCATTCATTGTGGGTGTTACTAGTTCCTAATAAAGTACTATTTGTCATTTGGCCATATTCAAAACCAAATGAGCAACCTAAACCAATAATAAAAACAAGAATATAAGTTACTAAAG
The DNA here is from genome assembly GCA_964538585.1 of uncultured Mycoplasmatales bacterium. GTDB lineage: Bacteria > Bacillota_I > Bacilli_A > Mycoplasmatales > Mycoplasmoidaceae > Malacoplasma_A. Next base: position 10,604 of record CAZIEX010000016.1, read on the forward strand.
CTACTTTACTAAACAAACTTAAATGATAATTAAGACCATGTTTTTTACATCTTATTTTTTCATAAATATCAAAAATTAATGGATAACCAATTCCACCTAAAACAATTTCAATTACAGTAAATAATTGGAAAATAATATTCCAATCATTTCTAAATGAAGCCAAAGAAGCATTACTATTAAAAATATCAAATCCAGCATTATTCATAGCTGAAACTGATAAAAACATTCCTTGTCAAAGTGCAGTGCCATAATTGTGATATGCTGCAATAGGTGAAGATGAATCTACATAAGTTAATATATTGCTATAACTTTGTGGGTCGATGTTATAGTTAGGATAAAAGTTTAATCACAAAGACATAATTAAACCAAAAAAGATCTCAACTATAATGATGAAAACTACACAAAAACGAATTGAGCGAAATGAAACACTATATTTATTAGAACCTCTCTCAGATTGTAAAAGAATTAATTGATTAATTTTAACATCATCATCTTTTTTAAAAAAATTTCAAACAACAAAGAATAGGGAAATAATTCCTATCCCTCCCAAACCAATTAATACAAAAATTACAAATTGACCAAAAAAGTTATAAAAGTCACCAATACAAATACTTGTTAATCCTGTATTACTAAATGCTGAACAAGATACAAATAAAGCGTCTCAAAATGTGTAGTTATGAGTAATATCAGGATTGTCATAATTAGTTACTGTCCATAGCGAATGGCTTCATCCACAATATAATAAAACAGCACCTAAAATAACTGATAAAACATAAATACGCAAAAATTTTTGAAAAATGTTTTTACCAAAAACAATGTTGGAAAAAGATTTTCAAAATTTTCTTGTTTTTGTTTTCAAATCTTTATTTTTTTCCATATTGAAAATAAATATTAAATATTATAATTATTGATCAATTTAATATGCAAAGTAGAATGAAGAATGAATATTTCATTATTGGATATGGTAAATTTGGTAGTGAAATTGTCAAAACATTAACAGATAACGGTCTTGATGTTGTTGTTATTGATAATAATCAACAATTGGTTGATAAAGCTGCAGAAACTGTTTCATTTGCTATTTGTGCTGATGGTACAGATATTGATGAATTACAACAAACCGGAATAGCTAAAGCACAAACTATCATCGTTGCTATTAGTGATGTACAAGTTTCAATATTAACTTGTGCTAATCTAATCCAATTAGCAGCAAAAGGTAACATTATTGCTAGAGCTATGAATATCACTCATAAACGTGTACTAAAAACTATGGGTATTGAACATGTTACTGTTCCTGAAGTCGAGGTAGCTCACCGTGTTGCTTTACAAGCAATGTATCGATTTAATGAATCAATACATAACATAACTGATGGTTTCAGTTGAACAAGAATAACTGTAAGTAACATTGATGTTATTGACAAACCAATTAAAGACTTAGATATTCGTTCTTCTTTAGGTGCAACCATTTTATTTGTTAGACACAATGGAAAACCAATTTTCCCAATTGATCCCGAAACAAAATTAGATTTAGGTGATATTGTAGCTGTAATGTGTCCAAATTACAACTTGGGAAAGGTTTTTGATTACTTCACTGATCCAATGTTCAAAGGACAAAGTCGTCAAGCTGAGGAAAAACCAATCGTAAAAGTTAAAAATAAAATTAAAAACACCCAACCACATCGAAAAATGAAAAAATAATTATGAAAAAAATACATGAACTTCAACCTTCATTTTTGGCTTTTTCATTTGATGATAAACCAAAACTAAATAAAGAATTAGAACTACTAGTTAAATCGAATTTTAAAACAATTCATTATGATATTACTGATGGAAATTTTGTAATTCAGCCTCCTTATTTTGGACCTGAATTCATTGAAGATCTATATTTAAAAGGATTTGCTATTCATGTTCACTTTATGGTTGCTGACCCTTGAAAATATACAAATATATATTTAAAATTTCCTTGTAATATTATTTCATTCCATGCTGAAGCAATTAGTCCGTTTTTTGCTTATTTACTTTTGAAAAAAATTCATCATAAAAAACGCAAAAATGGTTTGGTTTTTAAATTAGAGACTGATATTAAAAAATATCAAAAGCTGGTTAAATATTGTGATTATGTAACCATTATGGGTGTAGAGCCTGGCAAAGGTGGCCAAAAAATCGATATACAAACTACTATAAAACAATTAGAAATTATTAACCAAATCAAGAAAAAATTTAATCCTAATTTACAAATCCAACTTGATGGTGGGGTTAATGAAGAAGCAGTTAAATTAACTTTTAATTTAGTGGATTCTTATGTTTCAGGTAGTTATTTAATGAAACAAAAAAATCCAAAATCGTTCCTTGACTTCATCAATAAATTTTAATTTTTGTTATTTATTTAAATATTTAATAAAATATATATGCATATGTTATTTTTACACATATGTAATTTATTAGTAAATTAACAATAATTCATTGTAGAAAGTAAGGTTTAAAAATTAATCATTAAAATATGGCTAATGATGCTATCCAAATGACTGGCATTGTTACAAATGTCATTAACAATACTACTTATAAAGTAAAGTTGCAAAATGATATTGAAATTACCGCCCACGTATCTGGTAAAATGCGTTTGCATCACATTCAGATTTTACAAGGTGATACTGTTACAGTTGAGTTAAGTCCGTATGACTTAACATGTGGACGAATTACTTATCGCAATAAGTAATGTAAGCTTAAATGTATTTTCAATATTTGACTTAAACTAAACTAAATAGTAAATTCTTTATTGTTATTTTATTAATCTAAACTATGAAAGAAAGGATATTCAATGAAAGTTAAAGCTTCTGTAAAACCAATCTGCAAAGATTGCAAAATTATTAAAAGAAAGGGACGTGTGATGGTTATTTGTAAAAACCCTAAGCACAAACAACGTCAAGGTTAATTTATGGCTCGTATTTTAGGTGTTGATATCCCAAATCAAAAGAAAATTAAAGTTGCTTTGACATACATTTATGGTATTGGTGATTCCCGTGCTTTAGAAATATGTCAAAAAGCTAAAGTTGATCCTGAAAAAAGAACTAGTGAACTAACTGAAATTGAATTAGCAAATATTCGTGAAGTAGGTATTAAATACACCATTGAAGGTGATTTACGTCGTAATGTTGCAATGGATATTAAACGATTACAAGAGATTAATTGTTATCGTGGTATTCGTCATCGTCGTTCACTTCCTACTCGTGGTCAACGAACAAAATCAAATGCACGTACCCGTAAAGGACCACGTAAAACAATTGCTAATAAGAAAGTGGAAACTAAATAGTTATAGGAGAAAAATATGGCTGATAATCAAAAATCTTCTAAAAAAACAACAACTAAAGTTAAAGCAAGAAAAAAACGTAAACTTGTTGATATCAATGGTGAAGCACACATCCATTCAACAGTAAATAACACCATTGTAACTATTACTGATATTAATAGTAATTGCATTACTTGATGCTCAAGTGGTGTTGTTGGTTATAAAGGATCAAAAAAATCTACTCCATATGCTGCTGGACTAGCTGCAACTGAAGCAGCTAAAAAAGCAATGGCCCTTGGACTTAAATCAGTAAAAGTTTTTGTAAATGGTACAGGTCAAGGCAAAGAAACTGCTATTCGTAGTTTAGCTGCTGCTGGACTAAAAATTACTGAATTGAATGATATAACTCCATTACCACATAATGGATGTCATCCACCAAAAAAACCACGATAATGAAAGGATAAATTATGGATAAATTTCACAAATATAATATTAAACCTGTAATTAATGAAAAAAATGCTCAACAAACAAAATTTGTTATTTCACCTCTAGAAAAAGGAATGGGACAAACTTTGGGTAATGCACTTCGTCGAACTTTATTGTTTGATATTCCAGGAAGTTCATTATTCGCTATTAAAATTAATGATGCTACTCATGAATTTCAACCAATCAAAGGTATTAAAGAAGATATTACTCAAATTATCTTAAACCTTAAAAATTTGGTTATTAAAATTGATGAAAATGCTTATAGCGATGATGAATTGGATAGTTTAAACATTGAAAAATGACCAGTAATGACCATCAATGTTAATGGTAAACAAATTGTTCATGCAAGTGATATAGTTCTTCCTGCAGGATTTGAAATTGTTAACCCTGATATTTACTTATGTGAATTAACAGATGATGATGCTAAATTAGAAATGAGTTTATATGCAACTCGCGGACATGGTTTTAAATCTTTCACTATTAACCATGAAAGAATAAATGCATTATCTATTATTGCTGTTGACTCTGATTTTTCACCAATCATATATGTTTCATATAACGTTGATAATATCAAAATTTCTAAATATGAAACTGGTGATTCACTAACAATTGATCTTGCTACTAATGGTGCAATTAGTCCTTCTAATGCCATTGCTTATGCTGCAAAAGTATTAAATGAGCATTTATCTCCATTAATTGATATTGATGAAAGAGTTAAAGAATTTACAGTTATGCAAGAACAAGAAAAAGTTGAAAAGAATAGAACACTTTCTATTCCTATTGAAAACATTAACTTATCTGTTCGTTCTTACAACTGTTTAAAGCGTGCTGGAATCCAAACAATTCAAGAGCTAACTAGTAAAACCCATAGTGAAGTTGAACATATTAAGAATCTAGGACGTAAATCATTAAGAGAAATTCAACGTCGATTGATTGAATACGGATTAACTTTTAAAGATGAAGATAATGCAAATGTTTCTTCAAATAATGATGAAGAATAGAGGTTAAAAAATATGTCTTATATAAACAAACCTGGAAAAACATCTTCTTGAAGAAATATGGTGATTCGTCAACAAGTTAGCGATGTAATTGCTTATGGAAAAATTACAACTACTATTACTAAAGCAAAAGAAACACAAAAACATGTTGAACACTTAATAACTCTTGCTAAAAATCCTACCTTAGCTAATACTCGACATATACGATCAGTTTTACTTGATACAAAGACATTAAATGTTGATGAATTAGTTAAAAAATTGATTAGTTTAGCTAAAAAAATGGAAAATCGTAAAGGTGGTTACTCTCGAGTAATTCGTTATAGTGAACGTAAAGGTGATAATACCACTATAGCAATTTTACAATTATTAATTTAGAACTATTTGCTTAAATCAAAAACAGAGCTATAAAGCTCTATTTTTTTATTATAGTACTTTTAAAAAAGAGCTAAAAACTTACTATAGAAATCTTCGACGTTGCATTTAAAATATTGTAATCCATAATTAAAAGTTTGTTATGTAGCTATAAACTAGCTATTAAGGCCCTACTGAATTTTGCCCAAAAGAGATTTTTATATAATATTTATATTATGAAAAATTTATCAACAAAAAATTGCTGGAAATTACTAGGGGGGGGCAA
>CAZIEX010000017.1:0-14393 GCA_964538585.1 uncultured Mycoplasmatales bacterium
TTATGCTTCTAAACTTGGAATTCCTGCAAATCTTTTTGAAGAGAACCACTTAATCATTGAAGCCACTGATTTTTTTAAAGATTATACAGGTGATATACCTGAAAATGCAACTGTTAGTATTACAAGTGAAGGAATATTTACCACAAGTGGTTTAGAATCATATAGTGGAAGTTTAACTATTCCGGATAGTGTCACATATTTAGGTACAACTTACACTATAACTGGCATAGGTGATAATGCTTTTGCAGATTGCACTAGTTTAACTTCTATTAGTATTCCTGATAGTGTTACTAGTATTGGGGAATATGCTTTTGATGGAAGCTATACAACTAGCATAACATTGTATTGAACTGCTGATGAAATAAATAGAGTCAGTCTTAATATTGATCCAAATTGAATCAGTAATAAATCCTCATCTGTGATTATTCATGTTCCAGAAGAATTAGAAAGTACATATTATGAAAACCGTATAAAATTAGGAATTGATGGATGCACAATTGATGGTTATACTCCAGAACCAAGCTCAAATTCTAATGTGAAATTAGCAGTAGGATTAGGAGTTGGATTAGGTGTACCTGCAGTAGGTGGAGCTGGATTTGGAACCTACTATGGGGTTAAGAAAAAGAAAAATAAGAAATAGGTAGGCTAATTTTACATAACAAAAAAGCTAGGAATATCCTAGCTTTTTTATATTTATTAAAATATCTATTTTTGATTAAATCCTGTTCCAGCAGGAATCAAACGACCCAACATTACATTTTCTTTTAAACCAAGTAAGTAATCTTTTTGACTTCTTGCTGCAGCATCAGTCAATACTTTCTTAGTATCTTGGAAACTTGCAGCTGATAAGAATGATTCACTATGAGCAGGAATTTCATCTAAACCAAAGATTAAATTAGTAGCAGTCATTGGGTTTTTATTTTCTAATAACAATTGAGTATTAATGTCAATATATTGATTGATAGTAATGATTTGACCAATGAATAAATCAGAATCTCCAGAATTTAAAATCTTCATCTTATTAGTCATTTGTCGAATAATAATTTCAATATATTTATCACTAATTTCAATACCTTGCAAACGATAAACTTTTTGTACTTCTTTTAAAATATAATCTCTTGCAGCTTTAATACCAGCAATTTGCATCAATCTATTAACATCAATTGATCCATTAGTGATTTTATCTCCAGCTTTGATTTCATCACCAACTTTAAGTCTAAATACAGCATTAAATGGAGCTTGATATTTAACAATATCTTCATGGTTTGCTGTTTCAATTTCTACTAAATAACCTTCATCATTTAGAGTAATTGATTTAATTACACCATTTGTTTCACTAATAAGTGCTAACTCATAGTTCTTTGGCGGAATCATATCAAACAATTGTTTTAATCGTTCAAAACCTTGAGCAATATTTCCACTTCCAGCTGCTCCACCAGTATGGAAAGTACGCAAATTCAATTGAGTACCAGGTTCTCCAATAGATTGAGCAGCAACTACTCCAATGGCAGAACCAACAGCAATTGGTTTATTAGTAGTTAAATCATTACCAAAACAATGTTGACAAATACCATGTTTAGATTTACAATGTAAAACACTACGAATAGTAACTTCTTTAATTCCAACTTCCTCAATCCTTTTAGCAATTGCTGGAGTAATAATTTCATTATTACCCACAAGTTTTTCATTAGTTCCAGGAATAAAAATTTCTTCCATAGAATAACGATTAGCAATACGGTCAGCTAATGATTCAATAACAGTATTATCTTGAGTATCAATAATTGCACTTACAGTAATACCATGTGTTGTACCACAATCTTCTTCAGTAATAATTACTTCTTGAGCTGCATCAACTAATTTACGAGTCATATAACCTGATTTAGAAGTTTTCATTGCAGTATCAGCCATACCTTTACGTGCACCATATGAAGAATTGTAATACTCATTAATTGTTAATCCATCAATAAATGAATCTTTAATTGGAATTTCAATAGTATCACGAATAACATGACCGCCAGTTTGACGTTCATAATTATATGAACGATTCATTAATCCACGCATTCCTAATAATTGAGTAAATTGGGAAATATTACCACGGGCACCTGATTTAGCCATAATGATAACTGAATTATTAGCATTTTTAGGATCATTCATGATTTTTTCAATATCATTAGTAACTTTATCTTTAACACCACTTCATAAATTAATAGTTTTAACATATCTTTCATCATCAGTTAATAAACCTTTTTGAGTTTGATGACGGAAGTTATTAATAGATTCATCAGCAGTTGCAAAGTATTCAATTTTCTTATTATATTTAGGTAAATCATAAACTGACATTGTTACTCCACTCTTAGTAGAATATTTAAATCCTAAATCTTTAACACCGTCCATAGTTTTAACAATTTGAAGTGCAGGATAACGGTCATTAAGCATCATAATAATACTAGATATTGTTTTTTTAGGGAATGGTTTACCAAGTTCTTTATTCTTAATAAAATCAAAGATATTTTGTGAATAATCAATGATATCAATATCTTCTTTTAAATCTTTATCATTAATAAATGGGAAATCTTGTGGGAAAGATTCATTTAAAATAATCTTACCAATAGTTGTAACAATAATTCCTTGCTTAGAGAATTTCTTATGTGGATATGCATGTGTATCAATACCAACCAAACTGTGTAATTTTACAACTCCCATATCATAAGCTTTAATAGCTTGTTGGGTAGAACCAAAAATAATTCCTTCACCTTCAAGATTTTTTTCTTCAGTTGATAAATAGTAGATACCAATTACCATATCTTGACCTGGAGTGATAATAGGTTTACCATCTTTTGGACCTAAAATATGGTTAGCAGCTAACATTTCTGTACGTGCTTCTTTGATTGAGTCTTGAGTAATAGGTAAATGTACAGCCATTTGATCACCATCAAAGTCAGCATTAAATGCAGTACATGATAATGGGTGTAAACGAATTGCTTTTCCATCAACTAATTTAGGTTCAAATGCTTGAATACCTAGACGGTGAAGTGTTGGAGCACGGTTTAATAATACTGGACGCTCTTTAATAACCTTTTCAACAATAGGTCAAATAACATCGTCTTCTTTTAAAATCATTTGTTCAGCTACTTTAACATTAATAGCAATTGGCTTAATTTCATTTCCATATTCATCAACTGTTCTAATTAATTCATGAATAATATATGGTTTGAATAATTTTAAAATCATTTCTGTTGGGATACCAGCTTGTGTTAATTCTAATTCAGGTCCAACAACAATAACAGAACGACCAGAATAATCAACACGTTTACCTAATAAGTTTTGACGGAATAAACCTTGTTTTCCTTTTAAATGATCAGTTAGTGATTTTAATGGTCGGTGGTCTTTGCTCATTACAACTTTTGAACGACTTGCATTGTCAAATAAAGCATCAACTGCTTCTTGGAGCATACGTTTTTCATTGTTCAAAATAATAGTTGGAGCATTTAATAATAATAAATGTTTTAAACGTTGGTTACGAATGATAATTTTACGATAGAAATTATTGATATCACTAGTTGTGAACTTACCACCATCTAATTGCACAACTGGACGAGTGTCAGGTGGAGTTACTGGAATAACATTTAAAACCATTCATTCAGGACGGTTGTTTGATTCAATAAATCATTTAACAACTTCTAAACGGCGAGTTAATTTACGATATTGAATTGAATGATGATCTATCTTGTTTAAAGCTTTTTCAATTGTGGTAAATTCTTTTTGCAAATCAAGATTAGCTAATAAATATTGAATGGCTTCAGCACCAATTCCAAATTTGATTCCAGTGTATTTAGTAATGAAATTGAATACTTCTTCAATTGAAAAAGGTAAAGAAGAATCTTTTAAACGCTCATAATAATTAGTTGCCCTAATCATATCAAATGATTTAGGTTCAAGTTCTTTCATAATATCAGTTAGAACTGAACGCAAATGACCACGAGTAATTTTACTAGTTTTAACATTATTTAAATCAATAACCATTTTATCTTTAAAATGCTTATTTCCATTAGCAGATAAAATAATGTAATTAACAAAATAAACAACTTGTTCAACTTCTTTATATGAAATATCCAATAATAAAGAAATTTTAGATGGATTAGGTAATTCTTTTACCATCCAAGTATGAGCAATAGGACAAGCCAATTCAATGTGTCCCATTCTTTCACGACGCACAATTGATTCAGTTACTTCAACACCACATTTTTCACAGACTTTACCACGATATTTAACCTTTTTATATTTACCACAAGCACATTCATAATCTTTAATTGGTCCAAAAATAGCTTCATCAAATAAGCCAGCTTTTTCAGGTTTAAGTGTTTTATAATTAATTGTTTCACTTGAAGTAACTTCACCAAAAGATCAAGAACGCATCTTTTCTGGAGATGCTATTCCAATTCTTAAAGCATTAATATTGTTTAATTTTAATCCCATAATATATAAACCTTTCCTAAATTGTTAGAAGTTATCAGCTTCATCATCATAATTTTGATCAAAATCATTGCCTGTAGCAAATGCATCTTTTTGTTCTTCTTCCTCTTTAACATTTTGGTTAAATTCAGAAATAGATGAATAGCTATTAATGTCTTGACTTGTTCCATCATTGTATAGAACATCAATAGTTAATGCAAGACCTTGAAGTTGTTTAGTTAATAATTTGAATGTTTCTGGTAAACCAGTAGCTGGTAGAGGTAATCCACGAACAATTGCATTATAAGTTGAATTTCGACCTTTAACATCATCTGATTTAATAGTCAAAATTTCTTGTAAGTTATGAGCAACACCATAAGCCTCAAGTGCTCAAACTTCCATTTCACCGAATCTTTGGCCACCATTTTGTGATTTTCCACCAAGTGGTTGTTGGGTAATTTTGCTATATGGACCAACTGCACGAGCATGGATTTTGTCATCAACCATGTGGTCAAGCTTCATCATATACATTACACCAACAGTTGTTAAACCATCAAATTTATCACCAGTTTTTCCATCATATAATTGGAACTTACCTAATTTAGATAAATCATTTGTATCGTTGCCAGCTTCTTGCAAGTTAGCCAATACATCATCCATAGTAGCACCACAGAATACAGGTGTAGATGCTTTATAGTTTAATGCTTCAATATCAAGTCCGGCGTTTTTTATCATCACAAAAATGTCATTGTAACTAATTTCTTTTTTAGCTTGTTCATAAGTGGTGATTTTATTTGTCTTACAATATTTTTTAATCTCATTGATTAGAACTTTAGATTTTTCAGCATTTAAACCGAATGTAGAAACAAATTGTTTTACACATTCAGCAGTTGTTTTTGAATTAAACACAAATTCAATAGCTTTTTGTTGTGCTAATTGACGCATTGATAAACCTAAATTGATTTCTAATACTTGACCAATATTCATACGTGAAGGAACACCAAGTGGGTTTAAGCATACATCTATAGGAGTTCCATCTGCTAGAAATGGCATATCAGCTACTGGAGCAACTATAGAAATACATCCCTTGTTACCATGACGTCCTGACATTTTATCACCAATTTGGATTTTACGTTTTTGAACAATAAATACTTTTACTAGTTCAATTACATCATCCTCAAGTTCATCATCATTAGAAATGCTAAATCTTTGAACTTTAGCAACAATTCCTCCACCACCATGAGGAACTTTTAAAGAAGATTCGCGGAAATTCTTAGCTTTACCACCAAAAATAGCTTGTAATAATCTTTCTTCTGGTGATAATGATTGTTGACCACGAGGAGTCATCTTACCAACTAAGATATCTCCTTCTTTAACTTCAGCACCAATCATAATGATTCCATCTTCATCTAAGTGACGTTTAGCATCTTCACTTACATTAGATAAATCTCTAGTAATTTCTTCATCACCATTTTTAGTACGCATACATTTACAAGTATGCTCTTCAATAGTAATAGATGTATATACATCATCAGTTACTAAACGTTCAGAAATGACAATAGCATCCTCATAGTTATAACCATTTCAAGTAGTGAATGCTACTAATGGATTACGACCTAGAGCAAGTTCTCCATTGTACATTGATGGTCCATCACACAAAACATCACCTTTTTTAATTTTTTGACCAACATTAACAAGAGGAATTTGGTTAATGCAAGTATCTTGATTAGATTTACGATACTTGATTAAATCAACTTTGACAGACTTGTTTTCACTGTTCTTGTAAGTTAGTGATTTACCATCAACTTTTTCAACAACACCATCTTCATTAGCAACAACTGCTAATCCAGAGTCATGAGCAATTTTATATTCTGCTCCAGTACCAACAATTGGTGCATAAGGTTGAATTAATGGAACTGCTTGACGTTGCATGTTGGCACCCATCAAAGCACGAGTTGTGTCATCATGTTCTAAGAATGGAATAGCACTAGCAGCAATAGAAACAACTTGACGAGGAGCAATATCAATATAATCAATTTTGTTTACTGGGAATAATTGTTGATTTGAACGATAACGACAAATTGCTGAATCAATAGTAATATTCCCTTTTTCATCATGTGGAATAGTCGATTCACAAATAACATATTCATCTTCTTGATGAGGACGCAATCATTCAACTTCTTTAGAAATCTTGCCATTAATAACACGATGATATGGGGAAATTAAGAAACCATTTTGATCTATTTGAGTATAAGATGCTAAAGACATAATAAGACCAATATTCATACCTTCTGGTGTTTCAATTGGACAAATTCTTCCATATTGTGAATAATGAATATCACGAATATCTAGGTTTGGATCTTCACGAGATATACCACCATCACCCATTGCTGAAATACGACGTTTATTAGAAAGCTCTGATAATGGGTTTTGTTGATCTACAAATTGTGTTAATTGGTTAGTATTAAAGAAATTACGAACTATTAATTGGAAAGCTTTAGTGTTTACTAATGTTTTAACAGAAGTTCTAGCAGCAACTTTTGCTTTTGTTTCATCATTAGCTGTAGCAATAGAAATAGATGCTAAACGATCTTTTATGTATTTTTCAACACGAGCCATACCAATAATTAATTTAGAACGTAATTGTTCATCAATTAATCTTAAGTGTTTATTTCCAAGATGATCAATATCATCATATGATCCAATATCATGTGGAAGATTAATAGTGTAACTTAATGCACAAATAAAATCAACTAATGTTAATGATAATGATGGTGAAGTTTGAAAGTTCTCTCCTAAAATAGGTGTAGTTAAATCTAATTCATCATTGTCAGTGTAAATTAAAACTGATTCAAAAACATTACTATTTTTTGATTCAGATTTAGTTGCCGAAATTAATTTAACTTCATCAGAAATTTTCAATTCACCTTTACTTGCAGCAATACGGAATCGATCAATTTCATCTTTTAAAATCATTGTTTCTTTTGGTAAGAAAACTTTACCATTAGTGTATAAAATATCCTCAGCTAATACTCTTTGATACAAACGATCTGATATATGCATCTTACGCATTGTACGATATCGTCCAGCACCAGATAAGTCATAGCGGCGAGCATCCATAAAATGATTAGTGATAATGTCTTGGTAACAAATAGGGTTTTTCTTGCTACTTACATCATTTTCAATACTACGAGTTGAAATTCCCAAATGACCAATTAAGTCTTTTGCAGATTTTTCAATGATGATAGTATCAAGTGCATCTCGCATTTCTTGATCAAGTTTATTCAATTTGTCTAAAGTTGCATAAGAAGATTTTTGCAAACGAGCGATTTTTTCTTCAATTTCTTTTTTCTTCTTGCCAGTAAAGTTTTTAGCTTCAGATTGTAGAGCTGTAATTTGAGGATATACAGTATTGTATAAATCATTATATTTTTGGTATAGGTTATCTCTTTGGATTTTTAAATCTTCATAAGTTACAACAGCATTTTTCAATTTAGTATCAATTGGTGAACCATGACTATTTTCTTTTTGCTGACATAATTCATTAATGTTTTCACGATAGCCTAAAATTTCAAATTCATTTAGAATGTTATTGTGATTGTAAATTTCAGAATATAGAGTATTCAAAATAAAAACATCATCTTTGAAAACACGACGAATTTCATCTTGACTCATACCAAATGCTTTTAAAATTTGAGTAGCTGGAAAACTTGGAGCAGCATCACCAACAGCATTACGTATAGTAATTTTTGCAGTTTTAGTAACTTGATCAATTCAGAAATTAAACAAAGTTCCCTTTGATGGAAGCATTTCGACAATGTATCCATGGTTAACTTTCTTTTTGTTATTTAACTTAATTTGTGATTTACTTAATGCATATGCACCAGGTGCACGAGCTATTTGAGAAATAACAAACTTTTCGATACCATTAATGATAAATGTTCCCTTACTTGTCATTAAAGGAATATTTGCAAAGAACAAACCTTTACACAACGAAGTTTTATCTTTCTTAATTCCTTTTACCTCACCAGTTTCATTGTTAACTAAAGTAACATCAACATAAAGAGCAGCTTCATAACTTTTACCTTCATTACGACACTCTTCTTCAGTATGGTAAGGTTTTGCAAAAGTTAATCCTTTGTAATGTACTTCATACTTGTTATTTTTTGCATGCTTTACAGGAAAATAACTCTTAATTATTTTCTCTAAACCATCATTCAAGAATGAATGATAAGCTGCCTTTTGCATTTCTAGCAAATCAGGTTCATCAAAATTTGTAACGATTTTACCAAAATCACGACGTGATACCAAATTAGAGTATGACGTTGTTTTATAATTGTTTTTTTCAATCATCTGTAATCCTACTTATTAAAATAAAATTAAATATTCTGAATTATATATAAAATATACAAAAAAGCAAATTTTTTTATTTTACATAGTAAAAATTTCTTGAAAGGATTTCATGGGTTTAGAGACTAGAATTGTAAATGATGATAATTTGTATGATGTTTTGATAATTGGTGGTGGTCCTGCTTGTATGTCAGCATGTATTTATTTATGCCGTGCTGGATTAAAAGTAGCATATATTGAAAAAAATGTTCCTGGTGGAAGATTAGTTAATATTGCAAACATTGAAAATTATCCTGGATTTGATCATATTTCTGGGCCTGATCTAGCATTAAAAATGTATGAACAAATTGATAAGCTTGGAGCAGTTTTATTATATGGTGAAGTAATTGGAATAGATAGATATAAAAACTATCATGTTGTTTATACAAAGGATGGAACTACAAGATATTGTCATGCTCTAATTATTGCTACTGGAAATAGCAATAATAAATTAGATGCTATCGATGCTGAGAAGTATGAAAACAAAGGTTTATCATATTGTGCTATTTGTGATGGTTCTTTAGCAAAAAACAAGAATGTTGTTGTAGTTGGTGGAGGAGATTCTGCTATTTCTAATGCAATATATTTATCAAGAATTGCTGCAAATGTTTCTATCATCCATCGTCGTGATGAATTAAGAGCTAGAAAAGAATTTGTTGATCAAGCCAAAAAAATTAAAAATATAAACTTTATTTTAAATTCAATTGTAACTGATGTTATTGGTGATAACAAGCATGTAACTGGATTAAAAATAAAAAATGTAAAAACTAAAAAAATTAGTGATTTAAAATGTGAGTTTATTTTTGTTTATATTGGTTCAACTTCTTCAACAGGATTTATTAAGAATAAATCCTTACTTAATGATCATGGACTAATCAAACATGACATACATATGCAAACATCTGAATTAGGTCTTTATGCTATCGGAGATGTAGCTGAGAATAATTCAAATCAAATTACTCAATGTGTAAGTGAAGGTACTATTGCAGCATTAAACATTATTAATTACTTAAATAAAAATAATGAATAATACAACTTTTAGTGAACAAATTAAACAAGAAATTTGTTTAAATAAATACAAAAAAGATATGTTAACATATCTTCTGTATTCATTTGTCATCAATAAATGCAAATTTATCTTATCCAACAAAAATTTACATATTGAAATGGATTCTAATTTTCCATTTATTATTCGTTTTATTGGAGAAAATATTTCAAAATTTTATAACACTCAAATTACTTATTCATATAGCACTATTAGTAATCTTACTAACTCACGAACTTATAAATTATCAATTAATGGCAAAATTTTTGTGTCAAAAATACAAAAATTATTGACTTCATTTTATAAGCAATTAGATTTAGAAAAATTAAACCAAGATCAAAAAGTAGGTATTTTAATTGGTGGCTTCTTAGCTAATGGAAGTGTAAGCTCAATTGAAAAAAGTTCTTATCATCTTGAAATTAGAAGTCAAAATGTAAATTATTTAAGACTTTTACAAAAAATTGCAACAGAATTAAAATTTAGTCCATCACTATTAAAAAGAAAATATTGATATTGCCTATACATAAAAAAAGCAACTGAAATATCTGACTTTTTGAAAATAATTGGTGCTCATAATGCCATGAATCAACTAGAAGAAAAAATTATTGAACGTGATTTTTCAAACCAATTGCAACGACTAAATAACCTAGATATTAGTAATATGAATAAAACCATTAATAGTGGTGAACAAGAATTGAAAATGATTCGAACAATTATGAACACTTCTATTTATAAAAAAATGCCAATAAAATTTAAATTTTTTTGTGAACTTAGATTAAAAAATCCTTCTCTCTCTTTACAAGAACTTGCAAAAGCATATAAGAATAAATATCATATAAATGTTACTAAATCTGGTATAAACCATTATGTAATCAAATTGAAGAAACTATTTAAAGATTTACAATAAGAAAGTGACTAATAACAAGAAAAAAGAAAAAGTATTAGTTAAAGAATTATGTCATTTGCACACATATTTTTGTGGTCATGCAACTACTAGTGTAAATGATATAGTTTTATATGCTTTAGATCATGGATATAAACGAGTTATTTTTGCTGAACATTGTCCATTGAAAAATAATCGTAAAATTTTTCGACCTTTAGTTAAACAGATAAATTTACTACAAAAACAAGTTAACTATTGAAATGAAAAATTAAAAGGAAAAATGATGGTAGAATTTGGTTTAGAATGTGAATTTCCAATTAGTCATCAAAAATATTTTTTAGATTTGTTGAATTCTAGTATTTGTCATTTTGCAATATTAGGTGTGCATTTTTATTACAACATGTGAAAAAATTACAAATTTGTTGTATACGATACAACAAGTAAACAAGATTTAGATAATTATTATGAAATGGCACTTAGTGCAGCACAAACCAAACTTTTTAGTTGATTTGCTCATCCAGATATTTGATTAAATAGTTACAAAAAATGAGATCAAAATGCAATTGATCTAACAAAGAAAATTATTGAATTATCTATCAAATATGATCTTCCATTAGGTTACAATGCTAATGGTTTACATAAGGAGAGAAATGGTTTTAACTACCCATCATCTTATTTCTGGAAAATGGTAGCCAAAACAAAAGCAAAAGTAATTATTGAATCTGATGCTCATAATTTGAAAACTTGTAGCACTTATTGAATGAATAAGGCTTATTTAAGTGCCATAAAACTTGGTTTGAAAAAGAATATTGTTCCAGCAATAAAATTAAGATATTTAAATAACTAGTAAAATCTTTTTATTTCTCTTTGGGCGTCTCTTTTTTTAATGTCTTCACGTTTATCTGCTTTATGTTTAGATTTGCATAAACATATTTCAATTTTGATGTGATTATTTTTTGAATAGATTTTACTAGGAACAATTGCCAAACGTTCTTTTTTTATTTTGTTTTGAATTTTAATGATTTCTTTTTTATGCAATAAAAGTTTACGATTACGATCAGGTGATAAATTGAAGGATTGATTTGATTGATATGGTACAATATACATATTTAAAATTCAGACCTCATTTTTTTTAAACACAGCAAATGCTTGATCAATATTTGCATTAGATATAACTAATGATTTAACTTCATATCCTTTTAATTCAATGCCTGCTTCATATTGTTCAATTACAAAGTAATTGAAATTTAATTTTTTATTAACTAAAAGAATTTTCATTATCTATTTCCTAAATGTTTAATAAGTTTAAAATTAATTTCCTTGGTGTCTTTGTTTGCTGAGATAACTTCAACTAAAACCTTAGTTCCTAGAGTGTATCTTAATCCAGTGTTTTTTCCTATCAACTCATTTGTATCTTCATTGTATATGAAATAATCATTTCCTAGATCACTTAATCTTATTAATCCTTCTATAGTGTTTGGTAACTTAATAAATGCACCATATTTGCTAATACTTGATACAAAACCTTCAAATTGTTCACCAAGATGTCTAGTCATATATTCAGCAAATTTCATACTATTTACATCTCTTTCACATTCAATTGCAACTATTTCATTTTTAGATGACAATTTACATAATTCATCTAATTCAGCAACAAATTGGTTTCTAATTTTATCAGAATAACTCTCTTTATCAAAAATATACATTCAAAATAATCTACCAACCATTAAATCAGGATATCTACGAATTGGTGAAGTAAAGTGTGTGTAATTTTGTAAAGCTAAACCAAAATGACCAATATTGATAGTTGAGTATTCTGCTTTGGCCATAGATCTTAACATTAAAATATTTATAAGATCTATATTAGGATTATCTTTGTTGAGTTCAAACCAGGTTGAAAGATCTTTAGGTTGGATATTGTCCAAATTGGTGTTAATTTTAAAATTTAGTTTTTTAGTTTCAACTAATAATGATTTAATCTTATCTTTATTTGGTTTATCATGAATACGGTAAATGAATGGAACATTATGATCATGTGCAAAAAGTGTTACTGCTTCATTTGCTGCTAACATAAAATTTTCAATCATTTGTTGTGCTTCACCAGTTAATTTTTTCTTAATTTCAATAGGAAAATTGTTTTTATCAAGAATAATTTCAACTTCTGGAACATTGAAATTTATATATCCCCGTTTAAATTTAGATCTATCTAAGATATGATGAAGCTCTCTAGCAACAGTTAACATTTCTTTTACTTCATTATCATCGTTTTTTAAATTGTTCTCATTGTTAAAAAATTGATTAACTACATCATAACTAAATCTTCGATGACTTTTAATAATAGAAGGATAAACATTTTTACTAATAATCTCACCATTTTTATTAATAGTCATTTCACAAGTTAAAGCAAATCTTTTTTTATTAGGATTTAAAGAACAAATATCATCTGATAAAATATGTGGAAGCATAGGGATGACACGATCTACTAAATAAATTGATGTTCCTCTAGTTTTTGCTACCTCATCTAATTCTGTTTGATATTTAACATAACTTGCAACATCAGCAATACTTACAAATAGTTGATAAGTTTTATCATCATTTCTTTCAACATAGATTGCATCATCAAAATCTTTAGATGTTGCAGGATCTATAGTAACAATGCATTTATCGGTAAGATCTCTTCTCAATTGGTTTTGTTTTTCATCGATTTCAAATTTAATTTTTTGAGTTTTAGCCAAGAGTGAAGAATCAAAATCAGGATTAACTCCTTTATCTAAAACAATAGATAAAATATCAACTCCTGGATCATTTTTATGGCCAATAATTTTACTAACTGTTCCATATAATCTATCTTTTTCAAATTTTGTAATCTGTACAAGAATTTTTTGACCATTAACTAAACCAGTAATATCATCTAAAATAATAGGTAGATATAAATTATTAGCATCAGCAGTCAATGCATATTCCTGTTCATTTTCAATATTAAAAATGCAAACATAGAATTCTTTATTATGACTAATAACTTTATCTACTACAGCATCTTGTAAGTTACTATCATTTCGGCTTTTCTTAAGCATAGGATAAAATTCAACTTTATCACCATCTAAAGCACAATTTAAATTAGTTTTAAAAACAAAATATTCAGATTTTTTTGCATTATCTAATGTAATAAATCCACAATTTTTACTATTGATAGAGATGGTTCCTATTAATTTTTTGCTTTTATCAATTTCACCATTAATATAACCTATTACTAATTTCCCATTTTTTAGTTTTTTAATAATTCCTAAATCTATCAATTCATTTAAAGCTAAATTAAAATTAACAACATTGATATAACCTATTGCTTTGTTATTTTTAATGATTTTCTTGAATAGAATAAATTGAAGAATTGGTCTATTTTCTAATGAAATTTGATCAATTATTAATTTTTTTATTGAATTAATTGTGATGTTCTTCATACTCACAAAATATAACTTCAAAATATATTTTAAATAATATTAGAAAAATTAAACTCACATTGTTTATCTACTAATAATTTTTATAATATTACATATGAAAAATTTATCAATAAAGAGTTGTTGAAAATTACTAGGGGGGGGCAAGTAGTTTATTAATTTGTGCTGG
>CAZIEX010000018.1:0-9600 GCA_964538585.1 uncultured Mycoplasmatales bacterium
AGACAAACAAATCTTAAACAATACTCAACTTATACCCTATGTAAGATCAGGAGGATCTACAACAAGTGGTACTGCTGCATCATTTTATGATGGTAGTCATTTTACAAATGCTCATACTGGTTTAACTGATCAACAAATTAATGCTTTTGAAGGCGGTAGTTATGGTAATGATTTCAAGCTTTATGACACAGATGAAGCTAATTCTAGAGCTTGAGATTATTTTACACATAATGATATACCTGGATCATGTGTATATCTATCATCAGGATTTGTTGAAGAAAACATTGATTTAATTCGTAGTTATCATTATGGAATTTTTGCTTATACTCCTGAAGGGGAATCAACTCCTATACCATATGAAGTATCATCAATCAAAGCTGGTTATGATTTTTATAGACCATTAAACATAATACTTAGTTTGAATGATGATGATTCATGAAAATTTGCTGACTATTTGTTATATGATACTACTGATGCAAAATGAAATGAGTTAGGTGCACAGAAAGTTAGTGAAGAAGATATTGAATCTATGGAGATATCAGGTAATATCAAAGTTAGTGATATTGAGCTAATGACTGAACGTGGTAATAGTTGAACTGATACAAGTACTATCTTTGGGGCTGTAGATTAATTTTTATGGTTACACAAAATAAAAACTTAGTAATTCAAAAAGAGAAAAATATTTATAAAAAAGTACGAGTTGATCGTTCGGTTCATATTGTTTCATCTATAATTGCATGAGTTTTTTCTCTTCTTTTTTTGTGTTTAATTGGTTTTATAATTTATGCTGCTATTCCTGGAATTGAAGAATATGGAATAAAGAATATTCTTTTTACAGGCAAATTTGATTTGAATAAAAATGAGGCATCAGTCTGATTACCTTTGTGTGTAACAATTTTAAGTTCTGGTATTGCAATTTTAATAGCAGCACCAATTGGAATAAAATCATCTGTTTTCATTAAATATCGCATTCCAAAAAAATATCAAAAAAGTTTAAGAGTTGCTATTGAATTATTAGCAGATATTCCTTCAGTAATTTTTGGTTTATTTGCAACACAAGTTTTAAGCATTGTTACTGGTGGTATTTTTGGTCAAGATGCATCTTATAGTATCATAACTGCAAGTTTGATGCTAACTTTTATGATTTTTCCAACTATTGTTTCTTTATCATTAAATGCTTTGGATAGAATTGATGTATCTTTGTTATCTTGTGCAGTTGCACTCGGGAATACTAAAACAAGAGCAATTTACAAAGTTTGTAAAAAAGAATGCAGAAGTGGTATAGTTGTTGGTATCTTAATTGCATTATCACGAGCAATTGGTGAAACAATGGCTATAAGTATGGTCTTACAATCTCAATTGTATGACAATGTTTTTAATAGCGGATTTTGATCTATTTTAACAAGTGGATTACGATCACTTGGTGCTTTAATTTCTGCTAATATGTTTGCTGAGTCAAGTGGTCCAGGTATGCAAGGACTATTATTCACATTCGGTATTATCATGTTCATTTTTGTTATTGTCCTAAATGGAATAGCAATGAGACTCACTAAGAAAAAAGTTCGTGATCAATATAGTGTTGTAAATAGAGTGATAAATAAAATTAGTGGATTTATTTTATTGATTCCAAATACTATTAAAATAGGATGAGAAAAATTAACTTATCATAAGATAGTTGAAGATAATAATGTTTCAAAATTTGTATCTACACGAGCTGAAAATAATAAATTTATTCATTTTTATGATGTTTGAAAAATGTTTTGAGAATACTTCTCAATTGTTGTTACAGCAATATTTTTAGTATCCATTTTACTTAATGTTCTAATTTCTGGATTAGGAGCAGTTACTAGTTCTGATGCTTCATTCTTTCAATTCACTAAAAATTCTACTGGTCAAGCTTTAGTAAATACTTTGTTAGTTGTAATTATTGCAATTGGAATTGGTTTCCCAATCTCTATTATGATTGCAATTTATATTAATGAATTTGCAAGAGCCGGAAAGTTGAAATCTATCTTATTATTCTTTATAGATTCTTTGGGTGCTACTCCAAGCATTTTATTTGGTATGTTTGGATTGATTTTCTTTATTCAAACTCTAGGTATGACTTCTCAAGGTTCAGCTGGTAAATCATTAATTGCTGGTATTTTAACAATTCTAATTGTTATTTTACCTACTTTCATTAGAACTATTCAACAAGCATTATCATCTGTACCTAATGAATTACGTGAAAATTCTTATGCATTGGGAACTGGTAAATGAGAAACAGTAACTAAAATAGTTTTACCAATTACTACTCAAGGAATCATGACAAGTGTTGTTTTAGCTATTGGACGTATTTTGGCTGAAACTGCCCCTTTATATTTAACTAGTGGTTTAGCTAGTTCATCAAGCATTTCATTATTGTCTGAAGGACAAACACTAACAACAAGAATTTATGCTCAAATTTATGAAACTAATGTTTCCAAAGCTACTCATATAATGTATGAATGTGCTTTTTTAACAATGATTTTAGTTTTCATAATCATTTTGATAGTCCATGTGATAATTCCTTGATATTTTAGAAAAAAAGCAAAAGATGATGAAATGAGATATCAAGCATTAAGAAGGATTAATCAAAGACAAAACAATCATGCTACTACAGTTATTAATAACAATTTAAAATTATCAAAAATTAAATCTAACAAACTAAAAAAGAATTATTTTTCACTAAATAATTCCATAAATTTTTCTAAGTTAAATTATTTTCTTTTAAAATAGTCTTATGAGTTATAAACAAAATCATATTTTGCATGATAAAAAAGTAATAAAGAAAGCTTTCAATAAAGCTAAGCAAGAGTATCACAATAAATTACTTGAAGCTAAGCTTATTTATCAACAAGCAAAAAATAATAATAAGACTAAAAAGCAAACTCAATCATTAGATGCAATAAAAAATAATTATAAGAGAGACAAACTGCAAGCAAAAAAATGATTAAATGATCAAAAAATGGTTATTCTAAAAGAAAACACTTTTTCTTTAGATAAACAACAATACGATTTAAAAATTGCAAAAAATGTTTTAGATATTAAAAATATTTTCGCTCGTAATTTTAGATATTTAGTACTAACTTCTTCTCAAAAATCAATCTATCATGATTTTGTTAAAACTCGTAATCAACAACTTAGTAAAAAGAAAAAGAATTATGATAAAGCCAATGTATTTGAGGCTGATAATTTTAATTTTTTCTATGGTCAAACTCAAGCTTTATTTGACATAAATATTAAAATACCTCGTAAAAAAGTGACTGCTTTTATTGGTCCAAGTGGATGCGGTAAATCAACCTTTTTGCGTTGTTTGAATCGAACAAACACTGGTGATGTTTCTTTTAATGGAAATATATATTTTGATGATGGTACAAATATTATGTCTAAGCATTTAAAACCTTTGTCATTACGAACCCGAGTGGGAATGATTTTTCAAAAACCATCTCCATTTCCTATGAGTATTTATGATAATATTGCATATGGTCCAAGATCTCATGGAATTTTAAATAAAAATTTGTTAGACAATATTGTTAAAGAATCATTACAATCTGCAGCTTTATGAGATGAAGTAAAAGATAAGTTATTTACATCTGCAACTGCACTAAGTGGTGGTCAACAACAAAGACTATGTATTGCTAGGGCAATTGCTTTAAAACCAGAGGTTTTGTTAATGGATGAATCAACTAGTGGGTTAGATCCTATTGCTACAGCAAAAATTGAAAATCTAATAAATGTATTAAAAAAAGATTACACCATTATACTAGTGAGTCACTCTATGGCACAAGTGCAACGTATAGCAGATTTTACTGCATTCTTTTACAATGGTCACTTAGTTGAATATGGTCCTACTAGAAATATTTTTATTAATCCAAAAAATAAGAGAACAAAAGATTATATTGCAGGAAAGATAGGTTAATTATGGGTGCTACAGCAATTATTTCAACAATTATTGGTATTATCTCTGGATTGCTTATTGGAATCTGTGCTTATCCTTTATTAATTAAAACAGTTAAAGATAACAATACTACTCGAGTATCATATACACTTTTTTCAATATTAGCAATTGGAGCTTTTTGTTTTTTAGTTAATGCCATTTTATTGATTGTTATTGAAGCTACAAAATCAGGTGAATCTCCAAGCGACAAAATTACTATTATTGTTGCACAAGTAGGAGTTATTATTGCTGAAGTTTGTTCTTTAGTTAGTGCAATTTGGCTTTTAGTATTAAAAACCATAAATGTTATGCAAGCAAAAAAACATAATATGACTGAAAAAGAATGATGTGTTAAAAAAGGAAAAAAATAATATGAATTCTCTTAATATTGCTTCTCTAATTATTGGTATTATTGGTTCAATATGTATTGCTATTTATACATATCCAACTCTAATAAAAGTATTAACAACAAAAGATACTTCAAATATTTCATTGATTATGTTTATCATATTAGGCATTGGTTGCTTAGGATTTATTACCAATGGTATTTTATCTATTTGCACAACTAGTAGCCCTGATACCCAAACAATTATCACTAATGTTTCAATAATCATTTCTAATGGTTTATCATTTATAAGTTCTTCTATACTAGTAACAATTAAGTTAATTCATATTAATCAAGCTAAAAAGCACAACATTAGTGAAAGTGAATGATGCACTAGATTGAAAAAGAAATAAGAGGAGAAAATATTATGGCAACTAACTATTCAATTATTAAAGAGTCAGAAAAAGAATTATCTAAACATTTCTTTGTGTTTTATAACCATGTTTATAGATCATGAAAGAAACTGGATGATTTATTGACTAAAAATATGAAAATTAATGATTTCGATTTAGAAGACTTTTTTAAATTAGAAAAGCAGTCAAATGAATATGAGGCAGAATTGTTGGATGAATGCATATGAAATATTTCATCAAATCAACCAATGGCTAGCCATTTAAGATATTTGATTTCAATTATTTACTCTATTTCAGATCTTGAAAGAATGGCTGATTATGTAATTGCTAATGCAAAATTTATTAATTCACACAAAATTGATACAAAGATTATTCAATTATTAAAAGAAGCAATACATGCTTCATTAGTAATTATGAATAAAATAGTCCAACAATTGAAGAATAAAGACAACATAAAGAAACATTGAATCACAACATATCGCAAAACAATTCAATATAAAAATGAATTTACTACTGTGTATAGTGAAATAATTAAGAAAATGTCTTCAATTTTATTTCACCAAAAACGCTCTAAAGAAATTACTGAAATTTTAAATGGTTCATTGCTTGTTTTAAAAAATAATGAAAGAAATATTGACCATGCCATTAATTTAGTAGAAAATTTTATCTATATAAGAAACTTTGATTTCTTTCACAATAAATTAACTAAGCAAATAGATTCTTCTTTTCAAACTAAATTGGAAAGTGCTATTTCAAGTATAGAACTTTCATCAGAAAAATCATCACTTATTCCTAAATCATCAAAAAATTCAATAAAGAAAAAAGAGCAGAGATAAATTTCTTTGCTCTTTTTTTATTATGGAGGTGTCTGTCAGATTCGAACTGACGAATACGAAGGTTGCAGCTTCGGACCTTACCGCTTGGCTAAGACACCATATGATATATTTTAGCAAAATACATAAATTAAGTAGCAAATAATGATACCAATGCAAATTGCTATTGTTGTGCTAAAAGCAGTTAATAAAAAATTATATCAAGTGTTATAGTTTATTTTATTAGTACTATTTTTGCCTTTTTCAAAAGCAGTTTTTAACTGCTCTAGTTCATTGTCAATAGTTTTTTTATCAGAATCATTTGATTCTGATTTTTTGTCTAAACCACTAGAAGTGATTTTTATTGTATTTTGGTTATCACTCATTATTTAGTTACTTCAACAATTTTCTTGTTGTTATAGTAACCACAATATTTGCAAACATGGTGTTGTTTAATAGGACGTCCACATTTTTTGCAAACAGTTGTAGTAGTTTCACTAAGAGCTAAATGACTCTTTCGCATTCCTTTACGAGATTTACTAACTCTTCTTTGTTGTACAGCCATATTTTACTCCAATTACTTGAAAAATTATATATAAAAAATAAGTATAATAGCACTTATCATGATAGAAATGAAAAATATCAATATCAAATCAGAGGTTTTAATCTCTATCGTTAAAACTATTTTAAGTACTATTCCTGGTATTGATGCTAAAAAACCAATTGGTATTAATTTTATTTCTAATGATGATATTCCTACTATCAACATTAGTTACTATCCTAATCCTGATATCTTAAACATTTATGATTTATCTTTAAAAATCCAAGATATAATTTATTTCAAAATTTGTAATGATTTTGATCTATCTAATTTGATTGTAAATGTTAAAGCATACTAATTTATCAAAACTATGTCAACATCAATAAGTATTAAAAAATTACAGGAAATGTTTTGTGTTGGAGCAAAATATATATGCAACAACTATGAATATATTAATCAATTAAATATTTTTCCTATTCCTGATGGTGATACTGGTAGTAATATGAAAATTACTACGGAAAATGCAGCTAATATTATTATTGATAAATCATTTACAACAATTGATGAGTTAGCTAAAACATATGGACGGGCACTTTTAATGAATGCTCGAGGTAATTCTGGAGTAATTTTTACACAAATAATTAAGGGTTTTTTGAAAAATTTTGATCAAAGTGAAAATTATGTTTTATCAAAATTAGGAGAATCTTTGCAAAATGCTACTGATTTTGCTTATCAATCTTTGCAAAATCCTATTGAAGGAACAATTTTAACTATTATTCGTTTAGTTAATGAAAATTACAAAGCTAAGAAAAATTCTTTTAAATCTTTCGAAGATGCTTTTAATTTTATTGTTAATGAAGCAAATAAAGCACTAGAAAGAACACCTGAATTTTTAGAAGATTTAAAGAATGCTAAAGTTGTTGATTCTGGAGCTTATGGATTATGTAAATTCTTCGAAGGAATGCGTGATTGTCTATTCGGTGAAATAGATGTAAAACATGTTAATACAGCAAAAGTAGCTAAACCAAATCTTGTCAATACTTTTGAGGATAATAATGAAGGGTTTGGATATTGTTGTGAATTCATTATGTCACTTGGTTCAAAAGTAGTTCTTAGTCAAAAAAATAAACAAGAATTTGATAAAAACAAATTTGAAGAAGAATTATCTAAATTAGGTGATTGTTTAGTCATAGTAGTAGATGATAATATTGTCAAAGTTCATATTCATTCATCTAGTCCATATAAAGTATTACAAATTGGTCAAAAATACGGTGAATTTAATAATGTCAAAATTGAAAATATGACATTACAATTTATTGAGAAAAATCCAAACATTTCTTTAGCGGAAGGTTATAAGAGTTTTGCTGAAAGAAAGCAAGTTCAACAAGACTCTATTACTAGACATTTTTCACCTAAAAAGCTTATTGTTACAGCTCCTACTAAAGCAATAAAAGATTTATTTATCAATCAACTAAACGTTGATTACGTTATTAGTTATGAAAATTCTGGTAATCCTTCTATTCAAGATTTTTTAACTGCTTTTACAACTGTACAAGCTCAAAAAATAATTTTAATTATTGATGATACTAACATTTTATTAGCAGCAACTGAAGCAGTAAAATTATTTGGTGATAGTTCTTCTATTGAAATTGTTGTTGCTAAAAACATTATCATTACTTATTTATGTGCATTATCTTACATTGATGTTAATAACTTTTCTTCCAATTTAAAAGTAATAAAATCAATTGTTGAAAAAACACATTTTGCTTCTATTACTAAGTCTACTAAACATGCAGTTTTTAATAATATCACTATTAAACCAAACCAATTCTTTGGTATGATTGATAAGAAAATAAAACTTTCCAATAATGATTTATATTTTGTTGTTAAAGAAATTATTAGTGAATATGTAAATGAATATTTTTCTCGATCTTTACACAAGAAAAAAATTATTTTTAATATTTTTGTTGGTCAAAATGCACCAATCAATATCACAAGAAAAATTGATAAGTATATTAATGAAACATATGGATGCAAAACCAAAATAATTAATACTAATGAAACAATTTATTTTTATCACTTTGCATGTAGTATTCAATAATTCATTTATATAATATGAACACTTGTTATATTGCAAGTGTTTTTTAATTATTAAAAAGAAAGGTTTTAAATGTCTGACAAAATAAAAAAAGATGAATCAGTAGATACTTCTACTGTAAAAGCAAGTAGATCTAGCAAAAGAAATAGTATGAAAAGAGCTACTAGTTCTACAAAAACACATAAGACAAAAGCAAATTCATCACCTAAATTATCTCCTGAACAGGTAAAAAAATCAATTGAAGCAAAAATCGATGCTTTTTTTGAACTAAACAAAGAATTCAATATTAAGAAATTAGTATCTGCTAACAAATTAATGGAAGTAGGTGCTAATATTGGAACTCCATTAAAATATTGAAATCCTAAGATGAAACCATTTATTTATTCAAATCGTAATAGTAAAAATTGCATTATTGATTTACTTAAATGTATGGTGTTCTTAGACCGTGCTTACAATTTTTTACATGATCTTACTAGAGAAGGTGGAAGAATTTTAATTGTAGGTACTAAGGGAGAAATTATTAAGAATCACGTTAAAGAAGAAGCAAAACGTGCTCAATGTTTTTATGTAAATCAACGTTGACTTGGTGGTACATTAACTAATTTCCGTACAATTAATCGTTCAATTATTAAATTAAATAATTTAATAATGATGCAGTTGTCTGGTGAAATTAAGAAATATTCTAAAAAAGAACAATTACAAAAAGTAAAAGAATCAGAAAAATTAGGTAAATTCTTTGGTGGTATTCGTACTATGAAAGGTTTACCACAAGCTTTGATAGTAATTGATCCTGTTGCTGAACATAATGCCGTAACTGAAGCACGAAAATTAAATATTCCAATTGTTGCTTTAGCTAATACAAATGCTGATCCTAGTTTAGTTGATTTTATTGTTCCATGCAATACTTATTCAATACGTGCTGTTTATTTATTGTTAAGTGTTTTGTGTGATGCTATTTGTGTAGCAACTGGTGGTGAACAAATAGTTGTAGGTAAAACAGATAATGAAATTGTCTTACCTGATTTAACTCGTAAAGTACAAAATCAAGAAGTTATAGTTTCTACCAAATTCACTAAAGGAATGAAAAAAGCTGATAGTGAAGAAGAAACTAAAACTGAACAACCTGTTGATGAAACTGCTGTTGAAAAATAGAAAATTATCTTTATATAATATAAACAATTATTTTGGAGGTTTATTTTGATTAAAATTCGTTTGACTCGTTTAGGTAAACATAAGAATCCATTTTATCGTATTGTTGCTATTAATTCAACTACAAAACGTGATGGTGGATATTTAGATTTATTAGGAACATATGAACCATTTTCTGGTAAAGTTATTTTAAAATCCGAAATTATTATTAAATATTTAAATAATGGCGCTCAACCATCTGAAACTGTTTTAAATATTTTGAAAAAACAAGGATTTTGAAAACAATATTTACTTTCTAAACCTA
>CAZIEX010000018.1:9700-12880 GCA_964538585.1 uncultured Mycoplasmatales bacterium
GGTGGAGAAGTTGCAGCTATGGCAATAATTGAAGCAACCTCTCGATTAATTAAAGGTGTTATTAAAACTAATTCAGCCCAAAATGAATCATTTACAAATTATTTACTAGATTATCCAGTTTACACTAAACCAGATGATTTTGAAGGATATACAGTTCCTAGCATTTTAAAAAGTGGTAATCATCAAGCAATATCTAAATATCGTTTAACCCAACAAGAACTAAAAACCAAAAAACAAAGACCAGACTTATATAAAAAATATAAAAAATATATAAAATATAAATAATTTATTATTATGGCTAGTCAAAAAAAACGTAATACTGTAATTTTGAATGCAATTCAAAAAGCTCAACTTCGTGAAGATTTACCTGAAATTCATCCAGGTGATACAATTTCAGTATTTGAAAAAATTGTTGAAGGTTCTAAAACACGTTTACAAAGAAATGATGGTATTGTTTTAAGAATTCGTGGTAAAGGTTTAAGTAAAACATTTACAATTCGTAAAGAAAGTTATGGTATAGGAGTTGAAAAAACTTTCCATTACAACTCTCCACTTATTGTTCGTATTGAAATTAATAAGCTTGGTAAAGTTCGTCGTGCATATTTAACATATATGCGTAATCGTTCTGGAAAACTAGCTCATATCAAAGAGAAAACAGTTAAAAAAAATACTAAACAACAATCTAAATAGGGTTTTAAATACATTTTATGGCTGATAAAGTCAAAAAATCAAAAACCAATGAAACTAAAACTAAAGCTATTCATACTTCTTCAGCTGGTTTTAATATTGGAAAATATAATGACAAATTAGTTTCTACACATCGCTTAAAGTTTGCAAAACTTTATAGTGATACTCGTCTTTGACCTCGTTATTTAATTGCTATTGTCATTGGTATTATTATGGGTGTTGTTACACAACTTTTAATTAATAACACAGGTTTATATAGTAGTGGTTTAGGTGCATTAACACAAGGTTTGGCTCGTTTAGTTAGATCAATTTTAAGCCATAATAACATAGATAAAACAATTGTTGATAATGTTTACAATATAATGTTTTGATTATTGTATTTCATTTGCAATATTCCTTTATTTATAATTGGTTATATTTATATCGGTAAGACTTTTGCTAAATTAACACTTGTGTTCTTGATTTTCAATACAGGTACTGGTTTAATTTTGTCTTATTGTCCTAGTGTATCTGATATATTTCTTTTAGGTGATACTAGTCCAACTTCTACATCAGAAATGCCAAATTGATTGTATTATAATGGTATTAGTATTTTGCCTTTTTCATATTCTGATACAATATATACTCCTGCAGGTTCAACTACATCATACTATATTTATGACTCTCATGATCAAGTTAAAACATTATTTCTAGTATTTTATGCTATTGCTTTAGGTTTAATCCAAGCAGGATGCTATTCAGTTCTTTATATTATTAGTTCTTGCAGTGCTGGTTTAGATTTTGTTTCTTTTTACTACTCTGTAAAAAAAGGTAAATCAATAAATAACATATTAGTTATTACTAACTTCTTAGCAATGTTTATTGGTTCATTAATGGGATCATATTGTGCAGCAGGTATTTTATATAGTGGTTGTTGACAATATCAATGACTTTTCTCAGCAAATTTAGTTTGCAGTATTCTTAGTATCATAGTGTTTAAGTTCACATTAAATCATTTATATCCAAGTGATAAATTAGTAAGAATTGAAGTATATACTACAAAAGAGGGACTTGAAAAGATTTTAGCTAGTTTAAAAGCTGCTAATTATATACATGGAAGTACTGTCGTTAATGCTGTAGGAACATTCTTGGGTTTAGAAAGAAAAGTTTTTCAATCTGTTTGTATGTATAGTGAGCTTCCTAGGGTATTTGAATGTATTAAAAAAAGTGATCCTTCTGCTTTTATTTGTGCCTTTCAAATTATGGAATTGCAAGGAAAACTTAAAATTATTCAACAAGGTAGTGTTGAATAGTACTTTAATTTAAATCTTCTTTATCTAATTCTTCAATTGAAATTTTTCCAGTTGTATGGAAATTATTAGATTCTTCTTTTTGATCAATTGCATCTACATTAATATATGTAGTAGTTTTTAGACCTTGTTTAGACATTCCCTGCTTATATAAGTTAACATTTTCTTCATCAGCATTAGGAAAATTAAAAGGATCAATAATTATTTCGCTTGAAATATTAGACTTATTTTCATATGAAAAATCAATATTTCCATTAATGTTGTCAATAATTTCATTATTTTCCATATTAAGGGCTACAAGCATATCGATTGCTATTTCTTTAGAATTTTTAACTTCTTGTATTCCATTAACTAGTCAAATTTTTTCATTGTTTGAAAGTTGAACTAATGCTTTTTTTAAATCAGAAATTAATTGTTTATTGGTAAATTCTGGTATGTTAACATTCAATAAAATATTTTTAATTTTCTTAATAGGTATATTACAATAAGAAAATTTTATAAGTTTATTTATTTCATCAATTAAAGTTTCATATGAATATTTATCAATATTAATTCTTATTGGTAGTAAATTAAATGACTTTGATGATTTTAAAAAATTTTGCACATCTGCAAAGTCTATATTGATATAAGTAGGGTTATTGATAATGTTGATAATGGTATCAATTATTCGATTCACTTCACTATTAGCTTTATTAAAAGCGCTCATCATACTAAAATTATCATCTTCAATAGTGATAATTCGATCATTACTAATTGTGGAAATAGTATGAACATTATTAATTAAATTATTTAAGCTACTAATAGCATTATCATATATTTCTTGGCCTTCTGCTTGAATACTTGGTATATTAACTATTGCAACTGTACATATATTCATTTCCTGTGCAATTCTAGCAATTTCAGGCGCTCCACCTGACCCAGTTCCTTTTCCTAATCCAGCAACAATAAATAATAAATCAGTATTTTTTAATAAATTTTTTATAGCTGATTCATCTAGTAGCACTGCATTTTTTCCAATTTGAGGCATTCCACCTGAACCACGACCATTCAATTCGTTTTTAGCCAATAAAAATTTATTACATGGTTCATCTTTAATTCTTTTTAATTGAGCATAATCAGTATTAATTGCATATAGTTTTATGTTATTAGGTCATTGTCGATAATGACACATATATGAAATTACATTGCATCCTGCTCCACCTAC
>CAZIEX010000019.1:0-10620 GCA_964538585.1 uncultured Mycoplasmatales bacterium
GTTTTTAGAGATGCTTTATCTGGAGATGTAAATGGATGATGAGCTGCAACATATCTTTTTTCTTCTTCATTGTATTCATATAGTGGTCAATTATCAATTCATAAAAAAACATATTCATTTTGTTTTTTAAGATTTAAAATATTAGCCAATTGGTTTCTTACAGCCCCTAATGCTTGATTAACTATTTCAAGTTTTCCAGCAATTATTAGAATGGTTCCATTTGTTAAATGATTTTTAATAAAAATATTTTTGATAATATCTAGTTCAATAACTTTTTTTAATTGTCCTAAAAGTTCATTATTATTAAAAGTTAGAGCAATTAAATCTTTTGCTTTATTATCAATGGCATATTTTTTTAATAAGTTAATTTGCTCTTGATTTAATATTTTATCTGTAATAATGTATTTGATTACTTGACCAGTCTGTAATATAGTTTGGAATATTTTGAAATTAGTATTTCTAAATTCGCCATTTGCCAATTGTAATTTTAAATCAAACCGCAAATCTGGTTTATCAGAACCATAAATATTAACTGCTTCATCATATGAAAGGTGTTTAAATGGAATATTTAAATTAATATTTAAACATTTTTTAAACAGTTCTTTCATTAATTTTTCAATAATTTTTTGAATGTCTTTTTCTTCAATAAAAGACATTTCAACATCTAATTGTGTAAATTCAGGTTGACGATCAGCTCTTAAATCTTCATCACGAAAACACCTAGCAATTTGAAAGTATTTAAGCATTCCCCCAACCATTAATAATTGCTTATAAATTTGTGGTGATTGTGGTAATGCAAAGAAAGAGTTAGGTGAGTTACGTGTAGGAACTAAATAATCACGAGCACCTTCAGGTGTTGCTTTAGATAAATATGGAGTTTCTATTTCAATAAAATCATGTTTTGCTAAGAAATTACGAATTGTTTGATTAATTTTAGCGCGCATTATTATTTTATTTTGTATCAATGGTCGACGTAAATCTAGATATCGATATTTTAGTCGCAAAGCTTCGCTAGCATTTGGTGATAAATTATCAACTGGAATAGGCAAATTACTAGCGATTGATATAAGCTTGTAATTGTCTAATTCAATCTCTATATCACCATTAGGTAAATTTTTGTTTATGTTTTTTCTTTTAACTACTTTTCCTTTAACAAAAACAACCGATTGAATAGAGGTATGAATGACTTTATGAAAAAACTTATTTAGATCATTAACAACTACTTGAACTGATCCATAGCGATCACCAATTTCTAAGAAAGCAAGTTTACCTAATTTTCTTATATTTCTAACTCAACCATAAAAAGCAACTTTTTTATTAAGTTGTTTGTTTGATATAAGCCCACAATAAATATTTTTTTTATTCATATTTTCTTATCTCATCTATTAATTCATTAATGTTTATTGTTTTTTCTTGATGATTAGTTTGATTTTTAATTGTAATTTGATTATTGGCTAATTCTTTTGGTCCTAAAATCCCAATAAAATTAACATTATAATCTTTGGCTGTATTAAATTGATTAGGTAATTTTAAAGAATTGAAGTTGATTAGTGCAGAGATATTATTATTTCGTAAATGTGTTAATAGCTTCATACCTTGTTTTTGACAAGACTCATCTAAACAAGTAATTAAAATATCTAAATGTTGTTTATGTGTTTCATTTGGACTCACAATAGCTAATCGCTCTAATCCACAACCAAATCCAACACAAGATAAATCATCTCCCCCAAGTTCAGAAACAAGATTGTTGTATCTTCCTCCTGCTAAAAGTGTAGGCTGTCCTTTTAATTTTTTATCATTAGTATTGATTTCAAAGACAAAGTTGGTATAGTAATCTAATCCACGAACTAAAGAATAATCAACTACATATTTAATATTTGATGAATTTAAAGCATTTTTAATTTTTTCAAAGTAGTTAATTTCATCTTTTGATAAATATGGTTCAATTTTTGGAGCATTCTTAACAAAATCTTTTTTACTATCAATTTTGTCATCAAGAATTCTTAATGGATTTGTTTTAATTCGCTCGATAGAATCTAGAGTTAATTGATTTTCATATTTTTTAAAATATTTTTTTAATTCTTCTATCCATTTAAGTCTTGCTGCTTGCCCACCTATGTTATTGATAGTTAAAGTATAGTCAGTGATATTCAATTGTTGAATAATATTAATTGCAAAGCAAATTATTTCGACATCATCTAAATAGCTCTTTGTACCGATACATTCAACACCAAATTGGTAGAATTCTCGGTTTCGCCCACTTTGTGGTCTTTCATAACGAAACATTGGCCCACAATAAAAATATTTAAGCGGCAAATGAAATTTATTAGTTAATTTTGCTTCATTAACTGCTCTAATAATACTTGCAGTACCTTCAGGTCGTAAGGCAATTTCTCTTCCGCCTTTATCGATGAAATCATAAAATTCTTTTTTTACAATATCAGTTGTATCGCCAGAAGATCTAATGAAAAGATTTTTATTTTCAAAAATTGGAGTACGAAAATATTTATAACCATATAAATAAGATAATTTGAACAATTGCTCTTTTATTTTTAAGAAAGAGTAAGCTTCTTGTTCATATAAATCTTCAGTTCCTCGAATTCTTTCAATTTTTTTATTATCATTCATACTTATTTGCTATCTAATGTTTCATTTGAAAAAGAATATATCACTTATTCCAATACTAATTATCCAAAATATTGGCATTATTAAATTTAATCATTTATCAGTTTCTTCATAGATATATGAAGGAAATATAGCTAATGTTGTATTTTCTGCTAACAATCTTACTGATGGATTAAAAATTGAACTATGTAAAAGATTAAAAATATCTGGTCCATTATGAAAAAACGATTCTATTGATAAAGCACTTGAATATCAAAATGGATCAATATATACAACATAGAATAGAGCAGATCTTCATTCCCCATTTCCAGCTTCATAATGAAGTTCATTAATAGGGATGATATATCCAGCTAATAATGTATTAACAATAACAAGTACAATGGCTACAACAGTAATTATATAATTTCTTTTAGAAAAAATCAAAACAAGCATTCCTACCACTAATGAAAATAAAAAATTAATAGAAAAAGTATATACTACTGCACCAAATTCCATATATTGTGTAAAAATCTTACAGTAAGTACTAAAATATGTTTGATTATTGAAGAATAATAAACACCACATTCACATTCATAGATAAGAAATAAATGTCATTACATAGTAAAAAATGATAGTAGTACCTATGAACGCTGTAGGAGTAACTGAAGAAGAGCCTAATCTTTTTAAAATAACAGAAGAACGGATATTATTGATTGTTAATGGAATGC
The DNA here is from genome assembly GCA_964538585.1 of uncultured Mycoplasmatales bacterium. Lineage (GTDB taxonomy): Bacteria > Bacillota_I > Bacilli_A > Mycoplasmatales > Mycoplasmoidaceae > Malacoplasma_A. Next base: position 3,333 of record CAZIEX010000019.1, read on the forward strand.
AATATAAACCAACAATACAAATAGTGCAGTTCATCATTGTTGGAAAAACATATAAAGGATTAATAACACCAAAAATATTTCAACTTTGACTAACTAAAAAACAAAATAAAAAAGAAAAAACAAAGCAAACTCCTGGTCCAAAAAGAGATTTTCAATAATAATTATTAACAATTTTTAGTGAAGCTCACATTTTTTAGTTCTCTTAATTATATTTGAATTTTATATTTAAATAATATTAAATAATTAAGCCAAATAAAAATTTTTAAACAGTTTGATAGATTTTTTAAGAGAAAACTTACCAAATAATTTCCCTCTTTTAAAGAGAAGAATTTTTCTTTTGTTGCAAGTCAAACCTATGTTTGCTTGTTTTGATTCATTAATTCCATTGATTGTGCATCCCATAATGGCAACAGTGTAATTTTCTTTTGGATTTTTTTCAATGAAAGGAATTAGTGCTTTTTGTAATTTTCAATAATTTTTATGTGTTCTTCCGCAAGTTGGACAAGCAATTAATTTGGTGTTTTTTTGCTTTATTCCCAATTCGTTTAGCAATATTTTTGCAGCTATTGGTTCAAGTAATGGATTATCACCAATTGAAATCCTAATTGTGCTACCAATATTTTTTTTAATTAAAGGTGACAAAGCAAGAGTTGATTTAATTAAAGAAGTTTTTAAATCACCTGCTTCAGTTAATCCAATATGAATTGGATATTTAAATTTCTTAGCAATCAATTCATTTAAATGAATTGATTGATTTACATTAGAGGTTTTTACACTTAAAACAATATTGTAAAAAGATTTTCTTTCACAAATTTGAATATATTTTTGAAATAATGAAATGACTTTATTATCAATATTTTTAAAAATATTTAATGATCCAGTATTAAGACCAAATCTAATACATGCATCTTTTTCTTTAGCTAATTCAATTAGTTCATAAAATTGATTATTAATCTTTGTATTTCCTGGATTGATTCTAATTCCTTTTGCTCCATTTTTTAAACTTTCAATTGCTAACCCAAAATTGTAGTGGATATCAGCAACAATTGGGCAATTAACACGATTAGTAATTTTTTTAAGTGCTAACACATCTTTATTATTGTTGATTGCAACTCGAACAATTTCACAACCTAAATTGCACAATTGATTTATTTGTTTAATTGTTTGTGAAATCTTAGTTGTTTTAGTGTTGGTCATTGATTGAATCACATAGTGATTCTTTTTAAAATAAATATTGCCAACATGAACTTTAAAAAAATAAGAATTATTCATTAATTAAATTTTTCTTTATTAAAAATTCTTTAACTAAGTTATTTACTTCATCACTAGTTTTTAATAGTAATGCTTTATTAGCTAATTCTTGACATTCATCAAATGATAAATTATTAATGATTTTTCTAGCTTTAGGGATACTAGTAGCACTCATTGAAAAACGGTCCAACCCCATACCTAATAATAGAGGAATCGACAATATATCTCCTGCCATTTCTCCACACATTGCTACTCATTTATTATTCAAATGTCCACCTTTAATGGTCAAATCAACCATTTTTAATAAAGATGGATTGTTCGGTTGATATAGATAAGATATTTGTTTATTCATTCGATCACAAGCAAATGTGTATTGGATTAAATCATTTGTTCCAATCGAAAAGAAATCTGCATATTTAGAAAATTCATTACTTAAAATTGCAGTAGATGGAATTTCAACCATCATTCCCAAAAGAATATTTTTAGCAATTTTTATTCCTTCATTCTCTAATTCTTTAAACACATTAAGTGCAAATTGTTTTGTCTCCATGAATTCTTCAATAGTTGCTATCATTGGGAACATAATACCTAATTTACCATAAATACTTGCCCTAGCTAACGCTCTTAGTTGGGTCTTAAAAATATCTTTGTGCTCTAAACAAAAACGGATTGCTCTAAATCCTAAAAAAGGATTCATTTCTTCATTAAAAGTGAAATAAGATAATTTTTTATCTCCACCAATATCAAGAGTTCTTATAACCACTAATTCATCTGGCATTTGCTCTAAAACTGCTTTATATCCTTCAAATTGTTCTTCTTCAGTTGGTCAGTGATCATTACTCATATACAAGAATTCACTTCGATATAATCCAACACCTTCACAACCATAAATTAAAGCTTGTTTTCCATCTTTAGGATTACCAATATTTGCTTCAATATGAACAATATGTCCATCAATAGTTTTAGTTTTTAGTTTAGCATATTTTGATAACTCAATTTGTTCTTTTCGGTAATTTTCAATTAAGTTTAATCAAAGATTTTTATCTGGATTTAAATCAATAATTCCTTTTTCACCGTTAATTGCAATTAATTGATTAGGTTTAATCTGATTTAAAGCATTTTTTGCACCTAATACAGCTGGAATTTCTAAACTTCGTGCCATAATTGCAGCATGTGATGTTCTTCCACCAGTTTCAGCAATAATACCTTTTACATATTTTTTATTCAATAATACAGTATCACTTGGAGTCAGCTCATCACAAACAATTATCACATCTTCATTGATATTCAATAAATCAGGAAGATCAATTTTTAAAATATTAGCGATTAAACGAGTTTTTACATCCAAAACATCAATTGCTCTTTCTTTAAAATAAGGATCATCCATATTTTTAAATATTTCATAATATTTACTAAAAACATTTTCAATAATTTTTATTAAATTTAAATAGGTAAAAGAATTATTAATTTTATTAATAATTTCATTATTGATTTCAGGATCATTTACAATTCCAATATGAGCCTCAAAAATTTCTGCTTTTTCAGCACCTATTTTTTGTAATGTTATTGCTTTTATTTGTTCTAATTGTTTTGTGGTAATCTCAATTGAATCATTTCAAGCTTTTTTAGCTAAATCTTGATTTCAATTATTATCAAATTTTGATAATTCTCATTTAGGCTTAATTAAGCAAAATGCTTTAGCAATACCAATTCCACTACTGCAACTAACACCTTTTAGTTGATTAATTGACATATTTAGCTCCTATTTTTTTCTTCAAGTATTCTTTTCTTCTGATACTTTTTATAAACAATTAAATAAACAACCATTTCAATTAACAATAAACCTAAAAATACTCCAAGACAAATAAACATAATTTTGGTATTGTTAATTACAGACCATAACATTAAGATTATGGTTAGTGTTAGCATCAACACTATGGCAATAATTCCAAAAATGAATTTAATTTTTTTTCATTTTGGATCATCACCCTTTGGTGTTATGGCATTTTTTCAAATGTTCATAATTAATAAATTCAATATTTATAAATTTTACTATAAATTACTATTATTAATATTACTAATGTTACCAATTCATATTATTTTTAATCGAATTGCCAATCAAGGTAAAAGTGTTGATGTTTTAAATCAAATTATTAACTTTTTTGATGCTAGGAATATCAAATATACTATTTACGAAACTAAATATATTGGACATGCTAAAAAATTATCTCATACAATTACTAGTAATAAAAAACCAGTTCATGTAATTTCAGTTGGTGGAGATGGTACACTTCATGAAATCTTAAATGGATTTCAAAATATGAATAAGCATTTTTTATCGATAATTCCTGCTGGAAGTGGTAATGATTTTGTAACTATTTTAAATGCACCATATGATAAAACCGAAACAATTTTGGAAAGAATTATTAAACAAAAACCAACTTATGTTGATTACATTGACATTAATGATGATCAAGTTCGTTGCATGAATTTATTAGGGTTTGGTATTGATTCTAAAATTTTATATGATTACCAACATATAAAATGCTTTAATCCAAAAACTCGTTATAAATTAGCAACTATTAAAAACTGCTTACACCCTAAAACTAGTAAATGCAAAATATGAATTGATGATGATAAAAGCTCTCAAGATTTAGAAACTATTATTTTTGCTATTGGTAATGGTAAATATATTGGTGGTGGAATTAAAGTAAATGAAAAAAGTTCACCTTTTGATGGTAAATTATCAGTTTCATATGTTCCTAAAGTTAAATTTGTTAAAATATTACCTTCAATCATCAAACTATCAAAAAATCAAATTGACAAAATTGATAAATATCATGAGTTTTTTTGTACAAAAATTAAACTGCAATTAAGTGCAAACATTTATCAATGCGATGGAGAAATCTACCAAAATTCATCAACACTTGATGTAAAAGTAGTGCACAATAAGCTACAAGTTGTTATTTAACTATGGAAAATAACACAAAAACTATTGATTTAGATAATTCCCAAATTTATTCAGCAGACCAAATTATTAAGTATTTTGCTGTAGATCCTAAAATTGGTCTTACATCTGAACAAATAGCTCAAAGTCAAGCATTATATGGTAAAAATGAAATTGAACAAAAAAAGAAAAATACTATTTTAACAATCTTTCTCAGACAATTTAAAAATTTAATGATTATTATTCTTTTAATTGCTGCAATTGTTGCTCTTGTTCCTTTATTTATACCTTCAATTAAAAAAGAAGCAGCTGATTGAGCTGAACCATTTGTAATCTTGTTGGTTAGTATCTCCAATGCAATTATTGGTACTATTCAAGAATATAAAGCTGATCAAGCAGTTGAATCATTAAAGCAAATGACAACTAATTCTACAAGAGTTATTAGAAATCATGAAATAGTCTCAATTCCTACTTCTGAATTATGCGTAGGTGATATTATTTTTATTGAATCAGGTGATAATGTTTATGCTGATGCTAGAATTTTAAGATGTAATAATTTGCATGTTGTTGAAGCGGTTTTAACTGGTGAATCTGTTCCAAGTGAAAAAAATCATCACAAAATATGAAATATTAATACACCAATAGGTGACCGATGCAATATGTTATTTTCAGGAACATCTGTTGTAAGTGGAACTGCAACCGCTATTGTAACTTCTATTGGTATGCAAACTCAGCTTGGTAAAATTGCTAAGATGATTCAAGATGTTGAGCCATCTGCTACACCTTTGCAAAAACAATTAACTAAATTCACTAAACTTGTTTCTTTTATTTGCTTGGCAATTTGCTTTGTAACTCTTGGTGTTGAATTATTACAAATTGGTATTACCAAATCTTGAAGTGATACTGAAGGTGTGATTAATGCAATTATGATTGCTGTTAGTTTAGCAGTTGCAGCTATTCCTGAAAGCCTCCCCTTAGTAATTACAATTAATATGTCATTGGGTATGATCAAGATGGCTAAAGAAAATGCTTTAGTTAAAAATCTGGCTTCTGTTGAAGTTTTAGGTTCTTCTTCTGTTATTTGTACTGATAAAACAGGAACATTAACTCAAAACCAAATGACTATAAATAAAATTTTTGATTTGCAGACGAATTCTCTTGTAGATATCAATAATGAATTGACTAGTCATCAAAAGTTAATGTTAACTTATGGAGAAATGTGTTGTAATGCTTCTATTACATATGATAAACACAAAAATAAACAAGTTCAAGGTGACCCAACTGAATTGGCAATTGTTCAAGCCTATCAAAGTTATTGTAATGATATTCAATCTATAAAAAGAAGGAAGGATATCAAAGTTGGTGAGATTTCATTCGATTCAACAAGAAAATTAATGTCAGCTATTTATAAAGTTGATGATAAATATTTAGTCATTACTAAAGGAGCAAATGAAAGCTTAATAAAATGTTGTAGATTAACAACTAGTCAATTGACAATTGTTGCAAAAACTAATTTATCTTTGGCAGCTGATGGTAACCGCACATTAGCTATTGGTTATAAATTCATAGATAGTCTTCCTGAGAAAGTTAATGCTGATTCTATAGAAAATAACTTAACTTATATGGGATTATTTTCGATGATAGATCCACCTAGAGAAGCAGTTAAATCTTCAATTGTTGAATGTAAAAAAGCTGGTATAAAAATAGTAATGATCACTGGTGATCATATTTTAACTGCAAAATCTATTGCTGAAAATCTAGGAATTTATTCTAAAGGTGATATAGCAATTACTGGTGAAGAACTTGAAAAAATGGATGAAAAGACTTTTTTAAAAAACATTAAAAATATCACAGTTTATGCTCGAGTCTCTCCAAAAGATAAATTGAGAATTACAGATGGATGAAAAAAACTTGGACAAGTTGTTGCGATGATTGGAGATGGTGTAAATGATGCTCCTGCACTTAAAAATGCTAACATAGGTTGTGCTATGGGAAATTCATCTGATGTTTCTAAAGATGCTAGTGATGTTATTTTACAAGATAATGATTTCCAAAGCATTGTCCAAGCAATTCATCAAGGACGAAGTATCTTTGCCAATATTTTAAAAGTAATTAATTATCTGATTGCTACAAATTTTGCAGAAATTATTGTTATTTTATGTCTAATTTTTGTAGGTATAAGTTTAAAATGAACTAATGATGTTGCCTTTTCTTCAATCCAAATACTATGGATTAACCTTTTAGGTGATTCTTTACCAGCTATTTCTCTTGGTTTAGAACCACCTGATGAAAATATTATGACATTAAAACCACGAAATGTTAAAGATAGTATTTTTGCTCATGGTATGTGAATTCGTATTTTTGGTCAAAGCACAATGCTTGCTTTAATTTCTTTATCTAGTTTCTTCTTGTGTTATTTTGTTGCTAAAAATACTAGTTTAGATACTATTAAAGCGGGATCTACTGGAGCTTTCTTAACATTAGGTCTTGGTCAGATGGTTCAAATCTTAAATTTAAAGAGTGATCAATCAATATTTAAGACTAATTTTTTAGATAACAAAAAGTTACTTTACAATGCGTTAATATCTACTATATTAATTTTATTAGTTGTATTTATTCCAAAAGTTGTTGATGTATTTAATATGGTTTTATTTTTTACATCTGATGGAAGCCAAACATTATCATTGACTTACATATATCTTTTCTTGATTCCAATTATTGTACCAATTGCCTATATGGAAGTTCAAAAGATTCTTTTTAATCGAGCTAAAATCCACTTTTAATTAAAAAATTTATTAATTCTTTTAATTTTCTCATATTTATAGTATATGAGAGTATCAACTGAATTTTTGAATATAAATACTAACAATTATTTAGTTTTGCAATCATTTGCAAGACATCAAACTAATTTGAATGCATTCCTATTGGGAGGATTGTATTCATGAAAAGTATAAAGAATAAATCCGAAATAGTTTTTACTGAAAAGAAAACTATAAGAAACAAAGATAGATCGATTTCCAGATATGGTATAATTCAATTAATTGAAATCCCTAGTGGTGGTGAAAACGTGAGTACTCCTAAGTGATTTGA
>CAZIEX010000020.1:0-10078 GCA_964538585.1 uncultured Mycoplasmatales bacterium
TAACTACATGCTTTTTTGGCTACGGCATTTAATAATTTATCAGGTAAGTCTGTTACATTTAGATCCTCTAAACAAATTGGTAATCCAATAGATGTGCAGAATTCTAGAACATCATTAAGTTCTTTAGTAGGTGCATTTTCAAGAACTAAATGGCAAATAGTTCCAAAAGCAACTTTTTCACCATGATACATTTTGTGAATACTTGGAATTAATCCTAAAGCATCTTGAATAGAGTGTGCAGCGCCCAATCCACCAGATTCAAAACCAATGGTAGATAAATAAGTGTTAGCTTCAATAACATTTTCTAATGCTTCAGTAACTACTTTATTTTCACAAGCAACACAAGCTTTAAATCCATCTTTTATAATGGTTTCATAGCATAATTTAGCTAAAGCTAAACCAGTTAAAGATGGACGACCTTTTCATTCATTAACATCACGATTTGAAGCATATGCACTACGAGCTTCAAAATAAGTAGATAGTGCATCACCTAATCCTGCTACTAATAATCTTACTGGTGCTTCAGCAATAACATTAGTATCAACAATTACCACATCTGGAGATTTAATTGGGTAATAATATTGATCAAATTCATGATTTTCTTTATAAATAATTGCTGAGTGAGAGCATGGGGCATCACAACTTGCTGCTGTAGAAAAAATTATACAAGCAGCATTTGCTTTATATGCTACAGCTTTTACTGTATCAGCACATTTACCTCCACCTACTGCAATTATGCAATTACATTTTGATGTTTTTGCTTTTGCACTTAATCGATCAATTTCTTTCATTGTGCATTCACCAGCAAAATTCTCAAATTTAACACTATTAATGTTTTTACCAAAACTTTTGATAATTTCTGGTTTTAATTTATTTTCTATAGGTTTATCAAGAATGATTAAGAAATTTTTACCTCAATCTTTTACATGTGTATATAAATTTCTTATTTCATGAGAACCTTGAATATATCTCAATGGGGAACCAATAATTCTAGACATTTTTAAACTCCTTAATAATAAATACATAATTATTATATTTTTATTATTTATTTTGCTAACTACACTCATATAATGAATGTATAGAGGTTTTATTTATGAAAGAAAAGACTAATTTAATTCATAAAGGTCATATTCATGACCAATTTGGTTCAGTAAATAATCCAGTTTACCGAACATCTACTTTTGCTTTTGATAATGTAAATCAAGGAGCAAAAAGATTTTTAGGTGAAGAGTCAGGATATATTTACACAAGATTAGGTAATCCTACTACTCATGCATTAGAAGAAAAAATAGCATGCTTAGAAAATGCTGAAGCTTGTGTAATGACATCAAGTGGTATGGGAGCAATTGCTTCAACATTCTGAACTTTCTTAAAAAAAGGTGATCGTATTATTGCTGATAATATGCTATATGGTTGCACTTTTGCTTTATTAACTCATAGTTTACCTAAGTTTGGTATTGATGTAGTTTTAGTTGATTTATCTAATCCTGAAAATTTACAAAAAAAATTGTCTAAAAATACAACAATGGTTTATTTTGAAACACCAACTAATCCAAGCTTAAAAATTAATGATATTGCTAAATTAAGTGAGATAGCTCATAATTTCAATAAAGATATTAAAGTTGTAGTAGATAATACTTTTGCTACTCCTTATTTACAAAAACCAATTGATTTAGGAGCAGATATTGTAGTTCATTCTTGTACTAAATATATCAATGGCCACTCCGATGTTATTGCTGGTTGTGCTGTTGGAAGTAAAAAAGACATTAATGATATTGCAATGGTTGGAATTAAAGATTGTACTGGAGCAGTTATGGACCCAGATACAGCTTTCTTAGTTAATCGTGGATTAAGCACATTAGCAGTAAGAATGGATCAACACATAAAGAATGCTAAAAAAGTTGTGGAATATTTATCTAAATCTAAATATGTTAAATGTGTTAATTACCCTGGATTAGAAAATTTCCCAAATCACGATGTTGCTAAGAAACAAATGAAAGATTATGGAGCAATGATAAGTTTTGAAACTAATTTATCATTTGAGGAAACTAAAAAATTTGTTAATTCACTAAAAGTATGAACTTTAGCAGTTTCTTTAGGTGGATTTGAAAGTCTTATTGAGCATCCAGCTAGTATGACTCATTCTACTTATACTGTAGAAGAACTTAAGAAGATTAATATTACTCGTAATTTAATCAGAATTTCTACTGGTTTAGAAGATGTTGATGATTTGATCAATGATTTTGAACAAGCATTTAAACAGGCAACTAAATAAATTGGATTTATATATTTAAAATAAAAGCTCTAGGTAAACCTAGAGCTTTTTTAAATTGTTTTATTTTTTATTTTTAAGTTTCTTTTTTTCAGCTTTGGTTAAAGATAGATGAGTTCGCTTATAGATTTTCTTACTTGCAAAATATAGAACTAAAATAAATGAAAATAATAAAATGACATCAACAATAATTCCTGATGTTGCTTCTTTAAATCCAGTGATTGTATAAGATGGTTCATCACTTGAATCTCAACCGTCAACAGAAGCAGAGATATTAATTGTACCTTTGAAATTATTAGCTATAGAATCATTTACTGTGACATTAAAATATTCCAAACCATCACTAACAGTACCAGTAATTAAACCCAAACTAGTAATATAACTTCATACTATAGAATCAAAATCAGAAATATCAACAATGTTTGTAGGTCAATCATTAATATTATTAACTGTATCAGTATTAGTTAATGCAGTAGTGATAATATCAGTTAATGTTTCATCATCAACAGTTATTCCAGTAGAGCTCGAATTTTCAGTTTCAACAATTGTTGAATCAGAAGCTCCTGTACCATCTCAATAACTAGATGTTCCGATGTTTGAATCAATCAAACCACCAAAATTGTCTTCACTTAGATAAGTATCATTTGCAGCTAATGCAAAATCAGAAATCAAAGAGTTTGGAGCAAATAGTGTTGAAGGATTAAATACAGCAATGTCATTGTCTGAAATATCTACTTCAGCTAATTGCCCACTACCATTAAATTGATAGAATATTCCTTCAGGTAAAGTTGATAAGTTATTGTAATCAATGCTTATATTTGATACACTACTAAATGCTCTACCATAACTAACTGCTGATGTATCTAGTTCGTAGTCACTATCAACTTCTGAATATATACCATTTGCTCAAGTACAATCTGCATTTAAATCATAAATAAATGGATTTAAGAATAATGAATCTAAATTTTGAATAGGACCACCACCTGTAACAATATCAGTAGAACTATCAACATCAGAAAATACACCAGTAAGGAATAAATCACTACCAGAGTAATTTTGCAAAAGAGTACTAGTTACAGTGCTAGTATTACTATCAAGTACTGCAACTGAACTAGTAGTAGAAGCATGTACAATCTGAGCTAATCGACTTGCTAATGCATCACTTGGGAAAAGTTCAGAAAAATCAATTAAATCAGAACTAGATATTGTAGTAGATGCATTATTTACTTGATTAGAAACCAATCGTGGTCAAGTAATAGTTGTTATGTAATTACCATCACTATTGTAATATTTAACAGGAACTCCAAATGTACTAATTACATCATCATCATAAACTGGAAACAAAAAATCTTGTGCAAAATCATCAGTAATTTTAGGATTAGTGTTAGTAGCAGAAATAACAACACCAGAGTTTGCACTACTTAAACTATTAGCAAGCACTTGTTGATGTAAATTATTAACAGCAATACACATTGGTGTAGCAACTCCAGCACTAATAACTAGTGTAGAAGTTATAGGTAAAGCATATTGAAAAATTTTTTTGATCTTTTTCATATTTATCAAATTATATATTTAGATTAGAATAAATACAAAACAAATAAATTATCTAATCGTCACTACTATTGATAAATAAATCTAAAAAATCATTATAAAAATCAGAAGCATTAGTTACTTGTTTAAAAGTATCAACTTGTGGTACACCATCTTTTCAAATAAGACAATATGGTAAAGAAGAAGAATCAGATGCAAAATAATCAGATCCAAAAAGTGTAGAACAGAAAGAAATTAATGAACGCATTTTTTTAGCAGATTTATCTTGTCTAATGTATTCACCTTCAACCACATCAGTTTGATCATCATCAACACCAGGAAGTGCTTCATAAGCACTTACATCATCAGCAGTTCAAGTAGTGTCATATGAAATAGTACTATTTGGTTTATATGGTAATGAATTATATGAACTATTATCTTCATAATCCATATATAGATAGATTCCAAAATCTACTCCACCATTGTAGATAGCAGATGCAGCAGTTAAACATTGTCAAAATTGACTATTAGTCAAAGAGTAATCACTAGGATCAGGGTCAACTATATTGTTATCAACTCCAGTAAAAAACAAATTAGAAGAACTTACAGTATTAGAGCCAAAGAAAATAATGTAATTTCCATCATGAATTTTTTTGTTACCATTTAATAATTTTTCTAAACTTGTTGAGCTATTTTTTAAATCACCTAATGTTTTGTCATTATCAACATTAGATAAATCAATTTCTTTTCAACTAGACTTATATACTGGTGCACAACTAGTTAATGTCAAAGGAATAGTAATAACACCAACTAATAAAATTGGTGCACAAAATTTTAATAATTTCTTGATACCAAAAGTTTTTGACATATCAAAGTAAAACTTATTATATAAAATTAAATATATTTTTACACATTATGGATAAAAAACCAGATCTATTATTACAAGCTAGAAGAAATAAGAACTTAAATATTGAATGAGAAACATTCAAAATAGATCCAAGATATTTTTTACCTATCTATAAAAAACTAACTTTTTTTGTCCGCACATATGGATGCCAAGCAAATATTATTGATAGTGAATTCATTGAATATTTATTATTAAAACTAGGTTTTAAAAAAGCTAGTTCTATTAATAATGCTGATTTAGTTGTTCTTAATACTTGTGCTATTAGAGAAAATGCTGAGCAAAAAGTTTATGGAGAATTAGGACTATTATCCAAAAATCATAAGAAAAACAAGAATTTTCGTCTTGTAGTATCTGGTTGTATGCCACAACAAGAAAAAACATATCGAAAAATTATTACTAATAAACAAGTAGATTTAGTTATTGGTACACATAATATTTATAAATTACCTGAATATTTGAAAGAACTATATTTGAATAATAGAAAAATATATGCAGTTAGTTATGCTACTGAAAAATTCTTTCACATTTTTCCACGCACCATAACTAATAATTTTAAAGCTTTTGTAAGTATTATGGATGGATGTGATAATTTCTGTACATACTGTATTGTTCCTTACACAAGAGGACAACAAATAAGTCGAAAAAAAGAAGATATTTTATTAGAGGTAAAACACTTATTGGAACAAGGGTATAAAGAAATAACATTGATAGGACAGAATGTAAATTCTTATGGATTAGATCACAATGATAATTATCATTTCAAAGATTTATTAGTTGATGTGGCTAAACTAGGTGTTCCCAGAATTCGTTTTTCAACTAGTAATCCATGGAATTTTGATCCAGAAGTTATTGATATTATTAAAGAATATTCTAATATTATGCCTCATATTCATTTACCAATTCAATCTGGTGATGATTTAATTCTTACTAAAATGAATCGTAAAACAAGTATTAAAGAACATTTGTCTTTAATAAAAAAGATGAAAAAGGCAATAAAACCATTATCTATTACTACAGATTTAATTGTCGGTTTTCCTAATGAATCTAATAGAGCATTTAAAAATACATTAAAGTTATATAAGAAAATTAAATATGATAATGCTTTTACTTTTATTTTTTCACCCCGTGAAGGTACAGCAGCATCAAAGATGGATGATTTAATTTCCACTAGCATAAAGAAATCACGACTTGACAAATTAAATAAACTGGTACGTAAATATGCAAAAGCTAACAATAAGAAATATTTAGGTTCTGAAGTCGAAGTATTAGTTGAAGGAAATAGTAAGACTGATAAAAGCAAATTAACTGGATATAGTAGAGAAGAAAAAGTTGTTAATTTTATTGGTTATGCTAAACCAGGAGATATAGTTAAAGTTAAAGTAAAGAAAGTAAATCGTTTTTCTTTAATTGGTGAACAAATTTAAGTATTATTTGATATCTAATCGATTATAAACAATTGCTGAAATTGATCATAAAATTAAACTAATAGTTAATCAGAAAATGGTTGTAGTTGTATTATCTACATATGGTTCAATATCATATTCATAAATGTAATTTATACCTAAGAAATTACTTCTAACTGTTGTATTAATCATTTCACCCATAAATGCATCAAAGAAAGGACCACTTGTATCTACTGGAGTAGAAGTTTTATAGTTATCCCAATCATAACTAATAGTGTTATTTGTTGAATCATAAATAATATAGGCGCATGATTCATTGTAAGTTTCATTTAATGAACGATATTTTGAGTAAGATGTATTTGAGAATCAATTAGTTTCAGTATATGCATAATACAATTGCAAGAAATTACCAAGTGTAAAAGCACTTGGTAAATTTATAGATTCACCATCAGTTGTTTTCAAATCAGTTGGTTCAAAATTGATTGATTGATTAAAATAACTAGCAGTATTTTCATCAATTGATGCGTTTGCTAAATACTCTTCAATACTAATATTTTCTTGTTGCAAATATTGAGGAACAATTTGTTCTCAATACATGCTAATAAAATCTTGAATTAATGCATATTCAACAATAGCCACCGAAGTATTAATTTCGGATTCATTATCTATTGATAAATTATATGTTGAAGCATTATCTTGCAAAAAACTTCAAATTTCATTTAATCATTCATCATATTTACTTTGGTTTTGCCCTGCCCCAGTTATTAATCAAGAATTATTACTTAATAAATCAACCAATAAATCATCTTCAACATCTGATAAAAATTGATTATATTGGCTTTCATCAACTTGTAATGAATTTGTATCTAATCATATTGCAGGATAAATACCACCTAATGTTTGTGACTTATTAGAAACATAAATTGTATTTGGACCAGCATCAATAAAAGAAATGATTTCTAATTGTGTAATTGAAGGACCATAAAAGAATAGTCCTGAATTGCTTATATCATCAACATTGAATGTTGTTGAATCACCATAAATGACTGTATCAAAATATGGTAAACATAAAGGGATAGAATCGCTTTCTCCATTAATTAGTTTATCGTATAGTTTTGAAAAGTTATTTAAAAAAGTATTATTTTGATTTACAATTGTGTCATATATAACACTATCACCAAAATTTTTACTACTAAGAGTTTTATCTAAATCATTTAAATCAAATGAACTATATAAGTTAGAAAAATGTTTACAAATGTTTATATATTGTTCTATTTTGTTAGCTTTTGAATATGTTTCTGTGTAAACATCATACAAATCTGATGCTGGTTGATTTTCTAAATATGCATAAGATAAATTAGTTCCATCTGAATTTATGAATTTATAGGTATTTAATGTATCACCAACTTTGTTATTAATGTTATCTAGTAAGTCTGGGGCAACTAGATTTATCAGCAAATCATATGTGGTAATAATAACTGATGAACCAACCAAAGTTACCATTATTTGAATACGAGAAGCAAAACTACTAATTAGGATTCCAACAGCATCAAAAATTAATGAAATAATTAGAGTTGCTAATCACAAAGAACCTATTAGTGGTAAGATTTTATCATAATTCATTCCTGATGGATTAGTGGTGCTATTATATTTTCCAAAACAAAGTGTAAAAATAGCAATTATTGTTAATCCTATTGCTAAAACGCATGCACTTAAAATAACTCATAAAAATTTAGCGATTGATATTTTGTATCTTTTAATTGGTTTTGATAAAATGATTAATTCAGTTTCATTTTCAATATGTATTCGAAAGATATAGACTACTAACAATCCACAAATAACACTTAGAATGATGATGTAGATTGATTGAAGATTTACTAAATCAGTTGTTCATAATGTTATTGGAGAAACAGATGTAACTGCTGGAACAATAATTAAAAGTACTAAAGTATACAACCAACAAATACCAAAGGAAACTCAAATTGCTGCTTTGGTTCATACACATTTTCCTAAATAACGGAAGTATGAAAACATTGGGAATAATTCAAAATATTATATAAGATAATTACTTTTTTATAACTAGTTCTTGTACAGTACATTTAAGAGCACGAATTGCAATTTCATTTGTAGTGTGTCAAGGGATGATAATATCGGCATTTACTTTTTGAGGTTGAATAAATGTAACATGCATTGGTCTTACTACATTTCTTCATTGTGCAATGATGTTTTCATCAACTCTTCCTCTTTCATTTTTATCTCTTAGAAATCTTCTAATGAATCTTTCGTCATCAGGAGTTTCAACAAATATCTTTAAATTTGCTTTTTCAAGTATGGATTTATTGAATAAAGCAAATATGCCTTCTAAAATAATTACATCTTTTGCTTGAATTAATTCAACTTTATTAGATCTTTCAGATTTGACATAATCATAAATAGGTATTTTTACAGATTGTCTTTTTAATAGGTTGTTAATCGTTTTATTAATAAGTTCTCAATCAAAAGATTCAGGATGGTCAAAATTAATATTTGTATGTAATTTATTTTGTTTTACTTTTTGCAAATCATTACGGTAAAAAGAATCTAGACATATTAAATTTGAAGTCAATCCTTTAGGGAGATTTTTTTGAACTAATTGAGCAACGGTGGTTTTACCACCGGCACTTCCTCCAGCAACACAAACAAGAATTACTTTTTTTGGATTTTGTTTCATTTAAATCATTATATTTTATAACCAATCTTTTTTATCTAAGATAATAATTTTTTTATTTAAATAATTTAATATTCCAGCACTTGTTGAAAAATTGAATTGAATTTTATAACATTGTAGTTGCTGATATTTAAATTTTTTATTTTTTTCTTTGAACTTGATACTTGTATATTTCTGCTCTCCTACAATTGGATATCCTAAAAAATTTAAGTGAGCACGAATCTGATGTGTTCTACCAGTTAATAATTTAACTTCTAATAATGATTTATCTTGATTAACTTTTAAACATTTAAAAGATGTTTGTATTTCTTTTGAAAAATTATTAATTGGAGTTTTAGTAATTTTTACTTGATTATTTTTGCTATCTTTTGTTAAATAGGCTTTATGAATTAATTGTTTTTGCTTAAATAAACCTCATACTCAGCAGAGATAGTATTTATCAATTTCTCTATTTTTAATTTTTTCATTTAAAATTTCAAGTGCTATTTTGTTTTTGGCAATTAAAACTAGACCTGAAGTATTTCGATCTAATCGATTTACCATACTAGGACAAAAAGAATTTTCGTTCTCATAAGAATATTCACCTTTAAGTATTAAGTAGTTTAAAACTTGATTTATAAGAGTATTTTTTTCCTTTTCATTGTCTTCATGAACAACTAAATTTGATGGTTTATTTACAACAAGAATATTTTTGTCTTCATATATAACTATAAAATCTTTTTTGTGGCTCAGTTCTTTTTTAGTTTTTTTAGTTAAAAATTCATCATTTAAAAATATCTTTATTTCATCATTCAATTGTAAATGATAATCAAAATTAACTTTTTTAGAATTTACTTTGATTTTTTTATTACGGATAGCCTGATAAATATTTGATTTTTTAAGATCGGGGAAAGTTTTGTGTAAAAAGTTATCTAATCTTAAATTTACATCATTAATTTGAACATTAATTGTTTTCATAATTCATAAGATACATAATTATTGCTCCAGCTACTGCTACATTAAGTGAATCGACATTTTTATTTATTGGAATATATAGTGAATGATCACATAACTTAGCAATATTCTTAGAGACTCCATGTCCTTCATTCCCTAAAATAACAGCTGAATTTTTAAAATTCACTCTACTAACATTAAGTGATTCTTTATTAATTTCAGTACAATAAACTTTGATATTTTGCGACTTTAAATTGTTTATTAAATCAACTAAATTAGTTGCAAAATGAAAATTTAGATCATATCCATTTCCCATAGAAGTTTGA
>CAZIEX010000021.1:0-10054 GCA_964538585.1 uncultured Mycoplasmatales bacterium
TTGATGTAAAATTTCATTCAATTTTTCTACATATGTTTTTGACATACTATCGACTCCTTAAATGATTTAAAATGCTTTCTAGCAAGTTCTTAACTAATAATAACGGAATAGAACTTCTTTTAGAATATGAACCATAAGCCATATGGTCATAATTTCCTTTTGTTCTTTTAGTATTAAGATGCAAATTTATATTTGATTTAAAGATAGTAGGTTTTAAACTAAATTTTTTATCATATGAAGAGTAATAAGTTAAATTCTTATAAGTTCCTTTATCAAAATCTCAATGATATTTTTGGAAATCTCAAGTCTCTGATGTTTGGGGATTTTCAATTACTCACACTTTTGGTTTAAAGTGTTGAATAATCAAAATAGTAGCTCCAATGGTTGCTTCACCAATTATCCTTCCTCTTTCTTTATTAATGAAATATCTTTTTTTAACTGGATGGGTCTTTGCATTATAGTTATCATAAAACTTTTTATTTTTAACAACTCATTATCCATTGCTTGTAATGGACATAAACATTTTTCCTTTGCAATCAGCACCACTTCAAGATTCACAAGGTGAAGAAGCTAAAATAACATCAGGTTTAGGTAATTTATCAAGTTGATTTATCAAATCAAGATTATTAATTGATAAATCGATTTTGTGATAAAAATATTTATTAGATTTAGGAAATTTTAAATCATTAATTCCAATAGAATAAACTTTGACTTTTTCATTATCAAAGTATTTCTTTATTCCATTTTTATAAGAAGATTCAGCATCATCAAAGAGTGCTCAAATTATAACCGTTTTGTCCCGGCTCTCTCTTGACATTATTGGCATATACTTGTCCTTTATATTATTATTATTATTATTTATTTTAATAATTCTTAATATTATGGCAGGGGTTGTAAGAATCGAACTCACATCAGAGGTTTTGGAGACCTTTATTCTACCATTGAACTAAACCCCTATAAAGAATTTAAGAATTATTATCTATTTCTTTTAGTTTATCAACAACTAATTTAGTTTTTTCTTCTAATGGTAATGATGCATCTATAACAATATAGGCAATACCAAAGTTCTTACATGTATTTACTAAAAAATTTTCATATTGATCTAATAGTTGATGGAAGTAAATTTCATTTTGTTTAAAATTATTAATTTCACAATCTCGGTTTCTTTCATATAAACGTTTCTTAAATAATTCTCAATCACCTTTTAAGATAACATAAAGTTTAGGAACTCCTACATCATAAACAATTTCATTACTTATTCCTTTAAAAGTTCCTTCATAATATCCAAATAAAAAAGGATTATTTAAATTTTCTTTAGCAAATAATCAATCTTCAAAAATACTACGATCAAAAATTGATAATTTATTGTTATTTATATTTGACTTATAAGTTTGAAACCTTTTAATTACAAAATATAGTTGAAATAATGAAGCATAAAGATTATCATCTTTACGTTCATACATTTTTTCTAGTAGTAACATTGATAATTGATCATTATTATCAAGCTCAGGGATTCATTGGGCTTGTGAATCATAATGCTTAATTAATGATTGAGCTAAAGTAGTTTTTCCTAAAGCGATCATTCCACCAATAACAATAACATTAGCATATTTTATTGGTTTAAATTTTAATGTATGTTGTGAATCATTCATAATTTTATTCTCCTTAAATTATTCTTCATATTCAAATATTCTTTTAATCTTAGTTGGGTAATT
Source organism: uncultured Mycoplasmatales bacterium (assembly GCA_964538585.1). Classification (GTDB taxonomy): domain Bacteria; phylum Bacillota_I; class Bacilli_A; order Mycoplasmatales; family Mycoplasmoidaceae; genus Malacoplasma_A. The sequence continues at coordinate 1,716 of CAZIEX010000021.1, forward strand.
AGTTTTATCATCAAAATCAATTAGAACAGCGCAAAATTGATATTTTCCAGTTTGAGGATCTAATTTAAAATGTAATACTTGTTCTCGATACATCTCTAAGATTGTTTTTGGTTGAGCACCAATAATTCCTTCAGATGGACCAGTCATTCCTACATCAGTAATGTATGCAGTGTGATCTTTAATCTTTTCATCAGCTGTTTGGATATGAGTATGAGTTCCTAAAATAGCTGATACTTTATTTTTATAAGCATAGAAAAAAGCGTTTTTTTCACTTGTAGCATTAGTGTGAAAATCAATGATATGAATATCTTGCTGATTGTCTATTTCTTTTAAAAACTCATCCATATACAAAAATGGATTAGTTTGATATCCTTTAGCATTAGCTGATAACCCTAATACGTTAGTTACCCTAATTTTCTTATTTTTAATAATGAAAACTCTTGATCCTACACCATACTTATTCTGAATGATCTTAGGATTTAAATTTATTGGTCTAACAACATCTTCTTGTTTTAGAAGATCATAAATTTGCTCATTTTCCCAAGTATGATTACCAAAGGTAAAACAATTGATACCTAAAGATTTCAAATAATTGTAATGTCTAATACTTAATGATCGGCCATGAGTACAATTTTCAGCATTAGCAATAACAAAATCAATTTTTTTATCTTTTATTAGTGATGGCAAAAAATAAGTAATTGCTTTACGACCTTCTTTAGAAAAGATATCACCAATAAATAATATTCTCATTATTGATTTTAAATTATAGTAATTAGTTAACTAATCACTATAAACCTATTTATCTAAACACTATTTTTTGGATATTTTATTAATTTATGTATTATTAATATACAGTTGCTTTAAAACAACAAATTTATTTTAAATATGTCAAAAATTGATTTTTTAGGTTTCGGTGGTTTAAACGAAAAAGATAAACCTTGTTATGCTATTACCATTAATGGTAATATCTATTTATTTGATTGTGGAGTTTCTACTCCACCTAATTCTCATTTAGGTATTAAACAAATTATTCCTGATTTTAAGTGAATAGTTGATAATGCTAGTTTAATTAAGGGAATGTTTATAGGAACAGCTAAATTTACTAATTTTGCCGCTCTACCATATCTATTAAAATATTTACCTAATTTACCTATATATACAAGTGATGTTGGAGCTACAATCATTGCTAATTATTTTAATCACTTGAAAGCTTATAATAAAGATCAATTTAAATTACCTAATTTAAAAGTTCTTGACCCATTAGTTACTAAACAAATTGGACCAATTGCCGTTACCCCTTTTTATGTTTCTAATTATTTACCAAAATCATTTGGTTATATTTTGCAAACTCCAGATGGAGCAATTATCTTTATTGATAGCTTTATGATTAGTTCTAATCGAAATGCTGCATTTGAAGACCAACTATTCAAAATTAATCAAATTACTAAAGGTCGAAATTTAGCATTAATTGTTGGTACTGGAAATATTAGTTTAAATCGTGGATATACTAACCCATCACATCGAACTAACGAATTTTTTAGTGATATTTTATCAGAAAATGAAACTGATCGAATTATCATAGCAGCTCATGATTATGATATTTACACCATTATGACTATAGCACAATTATGTGCTATAAGAAAAAGACCATTCATCATTTATAGTGGTTCTGCTAATAGAACATTTCAATTTTTAATTAAAAAAGGATATTTTCATTTATCAAACAAATTATTGATGATCAAACCAACTGAAATGGCTACTACTAAAAATGCTGTTATAGTTGTTAGTGGTACTCCTCAAAGATTGATTAGTAAAATTGAAGATATTATTGATGATGAAGATGAATTACTAAAAATACTTCCTAGTGATTATTTTGTTTATGCTACCCACACAATTAGTGGGTATGAAAAAGCAGAGGCAGAAATGTTTGATCTCATTGTACGATCAAATGCTAACAAAATTTATAAATTACCTAAAGAAGTTTTACTAGCTGATGCTAGTGCTGAAGATCATAAATTTTTAGTTGATTTGCTTCGTCCTCGTTATGCTATTCCTATTAATGGTTTATATATGAATTTTGTAGCATACCGAAATGCTGTTACTAAATCTTACATGCGTAGTGACAATGTATTAATGTGATCAAATGGGTTACAATACCAATTTATTAATGGAGAATTACAAAAAAACGTTAACAGTGTTAATTTACAAATGCAATTTGTTAATTCATCTGGAACTGTTGATACTGGATCTAATTCGTTGATTGAACGTGAAGTCATGAGCCAAAATGGTTTAATCATAATAGATTTGTTGATTGATAAAGATAAAAAATGTGTTCACCGCTATAATTTTGAACCTATTGGAATTATTAATACAACTAATGAAAATAACAAAGCAATCTTAAAAGATATTAACCAAAAATGCTTAGAACAAATTAATGACTATTTATCAAAAAATATCACTAATCCTAATCAACCAATTAATTTAATTGAAATCAAACGATTTATTAACAAAATTTTTGCAAAACAATATTTTAAGAATTTTGAAAAAGAACCTTTGGTTTTAACTTCATTTGTCTTTATACACTCTTCTAAAAAAAGTAAATAATATAATACATACTTATGAATGATGCTGCAAATAATGCTAGTGAAATTGTATTAGCCACTAGGAAAATTGATCTTACACAAAAAATTTTTGCTGATGATCAACCACTTAAAAACAATAAAAATACTAGTTGAATTAAAAGAAATGCTCGTGTTTTTTTCACTTCCATTGTATTATTTCTTCTAGTTTTTAGTTTCACAAGAATCCCTTATACTGGTGCATATATAGATGATTTTTTATTTGAATATTTATTTGGTTTTACCAAGTACTTTATTTATGCATGACTTATTACTATATGCATTTTAGTCATACTAAAACATAAATTAGTTAAAAAAATTATTAAACCACTAAACATTGTATTGCAAATTTTAATAGCATTTGCATTTTGCTTATTATTTTCATCTTTAACACATTGAATTCAACAAGATTTATTTGGCCAATTAAATTTTGCTGAATCAATGAAATATTATCATACTGGTCACTTTTGACCTTATGTAACTGGAAGCAATTTTTATAAATTTGCAGGGAAAGAATCAACATGGTGAATGAATACATATTATGCATACAATAATGCGTATTACTATGTAGTAACTGGTGGATTGTTTGGAGAATTCTTTGCAAGTATTAGTTATCTATTTGAAATTTTATTCTCAATACTTTTAATAGTTGCTTGTGTTGATATTTACTTACTAAGAGAAGTTAGAAAAGGAAAACAATCATTCCTAATTACTTTATTCTCTCGTATTTTTTATTCTAAAAAATACATTAAAACTAATGAATTAGCAAAAGAAAGAGATGATGTAAAAATTAATAGTATTTCTGATTCTCAAATTGCTAATAGTTTGCAACAAGACTTAGAAACTCCTCCATTAAGTTTCTTAACTGAAACAAGTGTTGATCATTACCAAGACAACAAGGTATTTAGTGAACATATTGTTGAACAAATAAAATCATTTAATGAAACATATGGATTAAACATTACATATGAAAAAACCATTATAATGCCTTTATTTACTGAAATTTATTGAACTACTGATCAACAATCTACTATTGACCAATTTATTAAAAATGAAGTCATTATTAGTAAATTCACTAAACTAAATGAATTTAACATTTCATATAAGCAAAATGAGATTCGTTTTGAATATTCTAATGATCGACCATCAAAAATTTCTATTAAATCAATACTAAGCAACAACAAAGTTGATAATAATAGTGGTTATGCAGTAGTTGGTACAGCATATGCTAATGCCCCTCTATTATTAAACCTTAATAGACAATCTAATATCTTAATCTTAGGGACTAAAGGTTCAGGTTCAAGTATGCTTTTATCTAGCCTACTATTATCTTATGCTTATTTAAATGCCCCTAGCCAAACTAGTATTGACATTATTGCTAAAGATGAAAATGTTATGACATCTAATTTTGCTAATTTACCACACACTAATAATGTTTCAACTATGCAAATAGTTGGTGATAATATTGGTAATGTTATTCAAAAATACTTAGATGAAATCACCAATCGTGAAAAAATCTTTGAATCTAATGGTGTTAGTGATTTTAATGAATATACAAGAATTGCTAAAAAAGATAGCAACTTAGAACAATTAAAACACTTAGTTTTAGTATTCTGTGATTACAATGAAATTACTCGTGATAACATTAGTTATTTACCACAAATTAAAACTATTTTGCAAAAATCAAAAGCTTGTGGTATTACATTAATAATTATGGCTAATGAAGTTAGCTTTAATGTTATTGATAGCGAAATATATGATAACATGAAAGTTAAATTAATACTTAAACTTGCTAGTGAAAGCGAAAGTCTACAAATCTTTGATAATTATCGTGCTTTCCAATTATATGGTAATGGTGATGGATACTACTTTGAAAAAAATAATGATGAAAAAACACGTTTCCAAACTTGCTATCTAAACCAAAATGAATTAATTGAAACCATCAATATTATTAAAAAATTCTACAACCAAAAAACTAATTCTTAATTCTATATGGCGTCCCGGAATGGAATCGAACCATCGACTGATTGCTTAGGAGGCAATTCCTCTATCCAACTGAGGTACCGAGACTTTTAATTATTATTTTTTTATGGTCCTAATATTATATATACAATATTACCATTAAATAATATTAGGAGGAAAAAATGACAAAAATTGCAATTAATGGATTTGGCCGAATTGGTCGATTAGTTTTTATTGAATTAATTAAAAACAATGAAGTTGATATTGTTGGTATCAACGATTTAACTGATGCTAAAACTTTAGCACATTTACTTAAATATGATTCAGCACATGGACGTTTCCCAGGTGAAGTTTCATCTAATGAAAATAGTCTAATTGTTAATGGAAAACAAATTCCTATTTTTGCTGAAAAAGATCCAGCAAATTTACCATGGAGAAACTTAAATGTTGATATTGTTATTGAATCAACCGGACGATTTGTTGATAAAGAAAGTGCAAGTAAACATTTGACTGCTGGAGCTAAAAAAGTAATTATTAGTGCACCAGCTAAAGGTGATATCCCTACAGTTGTTTACAATGTAAACCATCAAATTTTAAAAGCAACTGATACTATAATTTCAGGTGCTTCATGTACCACTAATGCTTTAGCACCAATGGTTAAAGTTATTGATGATAACTTTGGTATTAAACAAGGTATGATGACTACAATCCATGCTTATACAGCAGATCAAAGATTACAAGATGCACCACACAAAGACTTACGTCGTGCTCGTGCTGCTGCTGTATCAATGGTTCCTACTTCTACTGGAGCTGCTAAAGCAATTGGTCTAGTTTTACCAAATTTAAAAGGTAAATTGCATGGATTAGCTATTAGAGTTCCTACAATTACTGGATCAATAGTTGATTTAACTGTTGAATTAGAAAAAGAACCTACAGTTGAAGAAATTAATGAAGCTATGAGAAAAGCTGCTGATGAAACACTAGGTTACAATGCTGATGAAATTGTTTCATGCGATATCATTAGTGAAACTCATGCTTCAATTTTTGACCCTAAATTAACTATGGTTCTAGATGTTGATGGACACAAAATGTACAAATTATTTACATGATATGACAATGAATCATCTTATGTAAACCAATTAGTACGCACTACTTTATATTTTGCTAACTTAAAATAATATGTACGAAAATAAAAAAACTATTACTGATCTTGATCTAGACAATAAAAAAGTAATTGTTCGCTTTGATTTCAATGTTCCTATCAAAGATGGTATTATTACTGATGATAAAAGAATTAAAGCAGCTATTCCTACTATTAAGTATTTACTAGATCATAATTGTACTATCATAGGTCTTAGTCATTTGTCAAGAATTAAAACTTGAGATGATGTTACATCTAATAAAAAATCACTTCAACCAGTAGCAGAATATCTACAAAAAATATTTCCACATAATAAAGTTATATTCATTCCTAACCGTGATTTTGCTACTATTAAAACAATTTGTGCACATGCTGAACCTAAAAATATTATCTTGCTAGAAAATACTCGTTACTATGATGTAAATGAAAATAATGAGGCAATTAAGTGAGAATCTAAAAATAATGTTGGATTAGCACAATTTTATGCTAGTCTTGGTGACACATTTGTTAATGATGCTTTCGGCACTGCTCACCGTGCACATGCTTCTAATGCTGGTATTGCTATGAATCTTAAAGATTCATGTATTGGTTTCTTAATTGAAAAAGAAATTAAGATGATTTCTAGAGCAATTGATAATCCTTCTCATCCATATGTTGCTATTATGGGTGGAGCAAAAGTTAGTGATAAAATTAAACTTATTAATAATTTAGTTCCTAAAGCTGATCATATTTTAATTGGTGGAGGAATGAGTTATACTTTTCAATATGCACTAGGTAATGATATTGGTAAATCTATTTGTGAGTTTGAAATGAAAGATGAAGCCAATAAAATTCTTAATCTAGCAAAGAACAAAATTTGTCTAGGAATTGATGCAATATGTTGTAAAGAATTTGCAGATATTCCTGGAAAAATTAAAGAATTTGGCCAATCATTTAATGATTTACAAGGTTTAGATATTGGGCCTAAAACAATTGAACAATTTAAAGCTATTTTATCTAATGCTAAAACAGTAGTTTGAAATGGACCATGTGGTGTCAGTGAGTTTAAAAACTATGCTAATGGTACATATGAAATTGCTAAAACTTTAGCAGAAATTACTAAAAATGGAGCTTTTACCTTAATTGGTGGTGGTGATTCAGCTGCTGCTGTAATTAAAATGGGTTTTAAAGAATCTGATTTTAGTTTTGTCTCTACAGGAGGAGGAGCTTCATTAACTTTAATTGAAGGTTCTCCACTTGTAGGTATTGATCCTATTCCTAATAAATAATTTTTTATATGCAACAAACCAATATCCAATTTCAAAACATTAATGAGTTGAAGCAGTCGTTTGATTTAAATCCTTTAAAAAATAATGAAACTGATGTTGTTTCAAATTACAAAATAAAAAATTTGGTAATAAAACTCCAGCTAAATATCGTGGTGATAAATCAAATTCACCAGTAAGAGAATTTATTTCCAAGCTTTCTAGAGGATTAATGTTACCAATTGCAATGTTACCAATTGCTGGTTTATTTTTGGGTATTGGTAGTGCAATTGTTACTCAAGCAGAATCAAATAATATTGAATGATTGACAATTCTTGGACAAATTTTACAAGTTCCTGGAAATGCAGTATTTAACAACTTGGCTGTTTTATTCTGTATGGCTATAGCCATAGCTTTTGCTGGAGACGCTGGGGTCGCGGGACTAAGTGCTTTTGTTGGATGAATTGTATTTTGTGCATTACAAAGTGCTTTTATTAGTAGTACTACTGACCCAACTACTCAAGTTGTAACTTATCACTTCTTATTCTATACATTCAATGAAACTCAATATAGTAGTATTTTTACTTCCAATGTTGGTATTGAATCTTTACAAACTTCTGTATTTGGTGGTATTGTTGTTGGTTTTATTGTTGCATGATTATACAACAAATTTAAAAATATTCAACTACCACAAATTCTGGGTTTTTTCTCTGGTGTAAGATTTATTCCTATTATTACATTCTTAAGTTCATTCCTTGTTTCTATTGTCTTTTGTTTAATTTGACCTGAAATTGTTCTTGGGCTTTATGAACTTGGTAAAGCTTTAAGTAATACACCTTTAGGTTTAAATTCATTAATCTTTGGATATATTGAGCGTTCATTAGTTCCTTTTGGTTTGCATCATGCTTTCTATGCACCACTATGATATACATCAGTTGGTGGTTCAATGAATTTACCAGACATAATGGTAGTTAATGGACAAAATGTTCTTTTGGATGGTACTACTACTACTTGATTAAATTGAGCACAAACTGTTTGTGGATATACAGGAGATACAACAATTGGAGGAGATCAAACATGTTGAATGGTTGCATCTACATTTGTTGGACATACAGTTACTTTAGCAGATGGTACATCTGTTGTATTAACTTTTGATATGCTTGATAAATCATTTGGAACATTAAATGTTGGTCAATATATGCAAGGTAAATATGCCTTTATGATGTTTGGTCTACCAGCTGCTGCTGCGGCTATTGCAATGGCTGCACCTAAAGGTGATGGAAGAAAATTAGCTGTTTCTACTGTTTCTGGAGCAGCATTAACATCATTTTTAACTGGTATTACTGAACCATTAGAATTTACATTCTTATTCTT
>CAZIEX010000022.1:0-7381 GCA_964538585.1 uncultured Mycoplasmatales bacterium
CATTTTAGCTTGTTCTTTAACTAATGTAAATTAACTTTAGATTTGCATAAACTATTAGCAATCGTTTTTTAATTTTATCTTGAAAAACAACATAAATTTCACTTAGAAATTTTCTTTCAATTTCTGATAATCAAGCATATATTTTCAAATAGTTCTTTTGCTAAGTTTTCAAATTTTACTTTGGGTTATTATTTCAATTTCTAATAATTCAAAAGCAAAATTTAGTACTTTTTGAGAATTATTCAAAAAGGTAGTTTTATGCTTTTTTCAGTAATTAATTGATTTAGATATTACTAAGTTGATAGTTACATCTATGCAATCACCAATTCTTCTTGTTTTCATATTTGATTTTTAAATATCAAATTTGAAAAAGAATCAATTAATTTATACTTTTTTTCAAAGAACAAGCTTTAATTTGTATTAAAAAACTCATATATTAAAAAACCTTTCTGGTACTATTTTTTAGTACCAAATAAACTATATAAAACAAAAAACCGCAAATAAGCGGTTTTTTGTGAGTTTTTTAATATAGTGGATTATATAAGTCAATCCACACATTAATTATAACTCATTTTTGATTTTTGCTAAAAAATATTTATTAACTTTGTCAAGGATATTTTATTTAAGTTGGATATGGTAAATGATGGTTCTGTGGCACATTTTTACTTACAAATTTTATTCTATTAATTTAGAATAGTTCATATTTATATATAATATTACACGGTTTTAAATATGGCAAGTAATAACAAGAAGCATAAATCTTCACTACTATTTATTATCATTGGCTTTTTTTTACTTGTCTTAAATTTTATTGGAATTGGAATAACTGGATATTTTTCCTCTAAGAATTATTCAGCAGGAAGTAACTATACTTCTTCATACAATTTAAGATATCAATTTGACCCATATGCAGTATCAAATAATCCCGCAGATGGATATAACAAAAGTGTAACTTTAACTGAAGTTCAAGGCAATATGGATAAAATAGCAGATAGTTATTCTGCTATTTTGATGGATGAGGGTGTTAATACAACTAATGTTTATACAGAAGTTTATGAAGAAAATGGATATATCTATGCATATCTAAATGTTACTGTTGATGCTAGTGAAGTTTCTATTTATCGTCCAGGAGAAGGAGATGATCAAAAAGAAATTATTGCTCCAAGTTTAGCATATTACAATAACATGGAAGATGCTGATTTTACTATTTTGTATTGTAGTGGTTATAACATTACTGATTCAGATGATAGTAATGATGATTCTTCAACATCAGATTTTGCAAGTGCAAAATTATACTTGTGAAACTTAAATGGTACTAATGGTCTAACTGATAGTGATAACAAAATTTCTATTGATTCTTCAAATAGTAATCAAATTGATGTTGAATTAAATAACAACTATTCATTTGGATCTAAAAGTGGAGATGATGGTTATACATCAGGTAGTATAAAAGATGTTTTTTATCAAGCAGCAAATTCTAGTAGTGATAGTTCTAATGATGAAGAAAGTTATCCTTTTATGATCATTTTTCATAATCTAAGAGGTTTGCTCAACGAATGTGAATATTATGTTTATTTAAATTACCTATACAATTCTGATCAAAGAAATGAAGATATCTCTAATGCTTGATGAGAATTAACAGATGATGAAAGACAATTTGCTAAAGATGTAATTGGGGATGATGGTAAAGAAACAACAAACAATCAACTTATTCAAGGTACAACTGATGTTTCTTTTAAAAATTATATTTTTAATACTAATGCTGGATTCCAACCTAATCCCTATTCAGTATTACAAACTAATTCATTAACTTCTACTTCAAGTGGAAATAGTGTTTCTAATGCTAATTCTGGTCTATATATAAGTGACAATAATTTTAAAGATAGTATGATTCTAGCTCTTCTTCAAGAGCATGATGATAATTATAATCCAAAGCTTGGAACTTCAACTTCACTTGGATATGATTTTTTGAATAAATACATTGTAGGTGTTGTTACAAAAGATAATTATTTAGATTACTTACCTGATAACAATCCTAAAAAAACTACTCTTGATAGTGATGGTAAATGATTAACTATCACAAATGATGGTTCATACTACACCACTAATATGTTGTATAAGCAAATGACTGAATACAAATTTGCTTATCCTTTAATGGATATTTCATATCCAGGAAATGATAGTACTGACTGTCCACAAACTCATAGTCCAAATAACTTAGATTCTAATGGACTTATTAGTAATGGAAATGCTTCATTAATAAAAAATGAAGTGACAAATTCAATCGTTGGAATTAGTAATGGTGTATTGACAACTTTAATTGCATTACTAATTATTGCTCTTCTTATTGGAATTGTAGTATCTGTATTGTATCGAATTCCAGGATTTATCAGTTGAGCAGTTTCATTAACTCCAGTTATATTGTCTTCTTTAATAATGTTTGCTCTTGGTTTTTCATTGACTATTAGTTTTGTTTTAGCAGAGTTAGTTACATTATTGGTTTGCAACATTGTTGGAATCAATATCCTGAACAAAATGAAATGAGCTTACATTGGTCATCGGACATTGGATCAAGCACTAATTGCTGCTTATTCTAAATCTTTCTTTAGTTCAATTGACATTCTTATTATCCCTCTTTTATTAGGTGTTTCAGTTTTGTTTTTCTCTATTGGTTCACTATTTGCTTTTGGAGTAGGTTTAATTACCGGCTGCTTAATTGGATGAGTATTTACTTATTTTATAAGTTACTTAATTAACTATTTAATCTTTGGTAATTCCATTGGGATGTATAAATATAAGTGATTTAGTTGATTGAAACTAAATAATAGTATTGCTACACTCCCAAATTATGTTAATTCATATGCTAGCAAATTAAATAATGCAATCAATTATGGTTTCAATAAAGATGGATATATATCAAGAAACTATTCAAATAATAGTAAGAATATTTACCAATTTAAAAACAAATTGATTAGCAATAAGTGATCTACGCTAGCTGTATGATTAGGAGTTATTGCAATAATTGTTGCTGGTTTAACTCTACTATTTACTATAGGTGTACCACAATCTTATAGCTTTTATGGTGGAACAAGAGTGATGCTTTATAATGATGGATCTACTGCATTTGATTCTGCCTATAAGATATTAATAGATAATGCAAGTTGGCATAACATTATTAAAGGTGATGTAGGTAATTTCTGATATTTAGAAACCTCTTCTGTCTATGATTATACTACCATAATGGGTTGATTATCATCATTAAGCGGATTAACCGTCTATGTTCAATCTATTAACGTATCTACAACTTTAATTATTACACAAAATGCAATTTATATGTCTTTGATATTCTTAGCATTCATTGCAGTATATAGTTTAATTAGATTTAATTGAATAGCAATTATACCAAGTGTTTTATTATCAGTTGTTAGTATTGTTCTAACTCTATCACTTGTAGTTATTTGTCAAATTTCATTTGATATCAATATTGTTTTGATTCTATTAACTATTGCAATAATGGGTAATGTTTGATTATTCAGTTTCTATGATGCTATTTTATCTAAATGAGTTAAAAAAGCACATCCTATTCGTGAAGAATTAAAAAATATGATTCTATTTGGATTCACTTCATTTAATGATAACCAATACACTTTATTAGGTTTATTCTTAATTACTAGTATTGTTGGAATACTATTTATGTCTCATGAAATATTAAGTTTATTTGGTATATTTGCTATTGGAATAGTTGTTAACTATATCTTGATTAATTTCTGCTTAATGTATTTCATTGAATTATTTAGCAATATTAAAAATACATATTACCAACATGTTAAACGTGTTGAACAAGGTATCAACAAGCGCAACTTTGATAAAGTTGATGAGGAATTAATTAATGGTATTAACATTAATGCTCATGCAATAGAATAAGAAAAAGGAAATATTATGAAAATTGAAGAAGTAAAAAGAGAGCTTGAAAAAGCAATTATTAATGTTGAAGATTTTCCTAAAAAAGGAATTCTTTTCCGTGATCTAACACCTATATTAGCAAACCCTACTTTATTTAAAAGATTAAATAAAGCTGGATATAAATTAGTGCAAGATCTTAACTTTGATGTTGTTTTATCGGCAGAATCTCGTGGTTTCTGATTTGGTATTCCTATTGCTGAAATTGCTAAGTCTAAATTTATTCCTGCACGTAAACCTGGTAAACTACCTCGAAAAACAATTAAAGAAACTTATGATCTTGAATATGGTTCAAATACAATTGAAGTTCATGAAGGAGATATTCCTCCTAATAGTCGAGTTCTAATTGTTGATGATTTAATTGCAACAAGTGGAACAATTGAAGCATTATGCAAAATTGTAAAAAAAGCCAATGCTACTCTTGTTGGATGTTATTGTGTTATTGGTTTAAAAAATTTTAATGGTAAAGAAAAAATTACTGAAAAATTTAACGTCCCTTGTATTACATTATTTGACTTCTAATAATGGTTGCTGAATTAGTTTAGTGGTAAAATAAGTGAATGGTAATCACTTGCCCCGAGTTCGATTCTCGGATTCAGCACCATAATATTGGGTAGTCGCCAAGTGGTAAGGCATCTGGCTCTGAACCAGTTATGCGCTGGTTCGAATCCAGCCTACCCAGCCATAAAATAAAAACTCAGCCAATTTGCTGAGTTTTTTATTTTTTTAGTTTATTTTTCTAATTTTTAACTTCAGTTAAAATAAAAAGATAAACCACCTTCTCAAGAATATCAAAATCCAGTATTAAAATCAATATGTCAAGAAACTAATGAACTAGCACTACCACTAAAACTATAAATTTGTTTGTATTCTTTGTCTCCAGCAAGAGTTCCAGTGTAATAATTTGCTGTATTACCATCAGAATCAGTAAAAGTAACATCAATCATTAATTCGCTAGGATCATCAGGGTTACGTTCAAATTGATTAATTACAGCAGTTCATGCACCTGATGAAGAAAGGTTTCAACAACAAGAATTAATAAAATCTCATTTTAAGCAATCCAATGGATATTCAGTACTAGTAATGATTGATTCAACTTCAGCTAATGAACTAACATTAAATTTAGTAGAAAATGTATGGTTATACATTGTGTTATCAGCAGAACTATTGAAATAAAATGTATCAGGAGCAGTTTCGCTATCGCTACAAGATGTTAACATTAAAGGAGTAACAATCATAGCAGGAAGTGCTATTACCCCCCTAAAATAGGAATTATTTTGTTTAACTTTTTCATATCTTGTATTATACATTATCTAAATTACATTTTCAATTTTATAACCTGATCTATGTAATGATAGATACCTAAAAAATCAATTTTACCTTGTTTAAATAAATTTATCGCTTTATCATCTGCTAAACAGATAAATCTAGATATATTAGTATCGATATTTTGAAGCATTAGTTTTGCATACTTCATACCTAATAAGTTTGTTTTGTTGATATCTTTAAAAACAAATGGTATATCTTTAAAAGATTTATATTTTTTGATATATCTTTGATAATTACCTTCAAATTGTTCTAATGCTCATTTAATAGGATGAATCATATTTGGTTTATCAATAAATGCATCTACTGATCCGTCATTATATTCAATCATTGCATGCACATTAGAAGTTGGTTCTACAATAGCATTAACTTTTATCTTATTAAATAACCAATATGCTTCAATAATTTCAAATGATTTGTTCAAAAGTGTTGCAGAATCTATTGATATCTTTTCACCCATTTTTCAATTGGGATGGTTAATAGCATCTAAATATTTTATTTTCTTCAAATCGGTAATTGAATAATCAAAATATCTACCACCTGATACTGTAATATAGTATCTTTTTATTGTCTTGGTTTGATCTTTATATTTAAGTAAACAATAAAGAGCAGTATGTTCTGAATCAACTGGATAAATTTTTAACTTATTTTTAGCAGCTAAATTAATGACCTTTTTTCCAGAAATAACAAGTGATTCTTTATTAGCCAGTAACAAATTAATTTTTGATTTAAGTGTTGCAATAGTATATTTTAATCCAGATGAACCACATACACTATTTAGAACATAATCAGGCTTTGTAAGCTTTAAAAAATTTCCTATTTCTTTTTGTGTTGTGTTTTTGTTAGTAATAAATTGTTTTGCTTTAGGAAAATCTCTTTTTATTTCCTTTGCTTTTTCATAATTATGAAAAAAAGAATATCCAACTAATTGAATATTCTTATTGTTTTTAATTATATCTATTGCTTGAGTTCCAATAGAACCAGTTACACCAAAAATTACTAATCTCATTTATTAATATAGATATAGAGTTGGAAGTAAAACTTGAGTCAAATCTGAGTTAACAAATCCTAAGCTAATTATTGCTGATATAAATGAAAAGAAGAAATAAACAAAGAAAACAAAGACTATAGAATCAATACGATCTAATAAACCACCATGACCTGGCAAGAAAGAACCAAAATCTTTAGCATTTTTCATTCTTTTAACTTTACTAAATAACAAATCACCTACAAGACTACTTGGAATTAAAATTAATGCTAAACAAATATAAGGTGCTCAATAAACACCTGTGCTAAGTATATCAGATTCAATTAAAGGATAATAAACAAATTGTCAAACTGCAATATTATGAATTAGTGTTTGGCTATTAAAAGTACTAGAAAGATTTGAATCCATCCAAATTGCAATAGATAAAAATACACCAAGAAGAACAACAATTAGTAGTGAAGAAATAGAACCAATTGCAAAACCTTCTCAAGTTTTATTAGGACTTATTGTTTGGCATATTTTATTTTTACCAAGTTTGCATCCTCCTAGGTAAGAAAAAATATCTACAAATATTGGTAATATAAACAAAAATACAGTTAATATTCAATTTCTATTAGCAACTGAATAATACAAAAACACAAAAAAGAAAAATACCATAGATGCAATAAAAGAATAAAACAAACTTTGTTTTGTGTTGTTAATTTTGGAATTAAATAGAAGAAATAATATGAAAAAATCAAGTAAAAATATACAAAAAGAAAGTGTAGTAAATGCAATAGATAAGCTTTTTGCTAAATTTGCAAAATTATATTGTTCATTTTGTATCTCATTTTGTACATAGTAAGGTAACCAAACAGAAACACCTAACAAGATAACAAGACTAGCACAAAATATTAAAACTAAGATTATATGTGTGTTTTTGTTAGCAAGAGTACCAAAAATAGTATTGTTTAACTCTTTGATAACTTTAAATGCTAATCAAATAGTTGATAGAAAAAATATAACAAAAAAAATCGCACCTAAGATCCAAAGAGAACCATCATAGTTATTAAAATAATCATAATTAAACACAATGTGTTGTGGATCAGCTAAAATTGCTAATGCAAA
>CAZIEX010000022.1:7481-9795 GCA_964538585.1 uncultured Mycoplasmatales bacterium
TTAAAGAGTCATCAACTCTTTTTCTTTTGTTAAATAAATTGTTTCTAATTTATCATTATATTTTTTAGTAATTTTATTTAATTCGTCATCAAAATAATGAATTAAATCTTCACTTACATTATCCAAATTTTTGTACTTATTTTTTACATATTCACGTATTTCTCTAATTTTAATTTTCGCATCTTCTAATTTCTTTTTAGCCTGTTTAACATTGTCTTTTCTGTTCTCTTCAGTTTGTGCTGGAAAATTAATGCGAATAGAATCAGGATTAACTATTGGATTAATATTTAAATTAGCATTAGAAATTCCTTTTAAGATTTCTTGAATCTGTGATTTGTCATATGGTTTAATTAATACTTGAGTTGCATTAACAATTTGGATATTAGAAACTTGATTAAGTTTCATTTCTTCTCCATATGCAAATACTTTAACTTTATCAAAAATGTTTACATTAACTCGACCAGAACGAATAGTTGAATATTCATTTTCCAATCAATTTATAACTTCATTAGCTTTTTGTTCAAATTCTTTTTGTAAATCTACTCATTCCATAATAAACTCCTATCTTGTCACCTCAGAATATTTAATTTTTTTATTTAAAGCATTAACAAATGATTGCTTTTGATTAGCATCAAATACTAAAATCTTAATGTCAGAATTAGCTAGCAAACTTAATGCAGTTAAATCCATAACTTCAATTTTTTGCTCAATTGCTTGTTTATAAGTTAATTTGTTTATTCTTTTTGCTGTTTTATTCATATGAGGGTCTGATGTATAAATACCATCTACTCCATTCTTGCCCATTAAAACTAATTTACAACTGGTTTCCAATACTCTTAATGCAATACCAGTATCTGTAGAAAAATATGGATTACCAGTTCCTCCAGCAAAAATAACTACGTATCCATCATCTAAATCTTTGCAAGCTTCTAATGGATTATAAATGTTAGCAATGGAAGGAGCTAATATCAATGAATATAACTTGACTTTTAATCCTTTTTTAATTAATGCATCTCTTAAAGCGATGGAATTAATTATTGTAGCTAGCATTCCCATTTGATCTTTAGAAACACGGTCAACAACAACTGATGTTTTTCTAGCGCCTCTAATGATATTGCCACCACCAATTACTATTCCAATGTTATACTTAGCTTTAATTAATTTAACTTGATTAGATAATTCATTCAAATTATCATCTGAAAAAATTTCATCTTTTCTTGATAATGATTCGCCACTAATCTTTAACAATATGTTTTGTTTCTTACTAGTCATTTTATTGATTCATTTGTTTTGCTACTTCAGCAGCAAAATCCTCTTGTTTTTTTTCTACACCTTCACCAACTTCAAATCGAATAAAATCAATTAATTTAGTGTTATTCTCTTTTAAATATTGGCTAATAGTTTTTGATGGATCTTTAATAAATTGTTGTTCTTCAAGACAAATTTCAGATATAGATTTGCGAATGCGACCTTGAATAATCATTTCAACACGATCAACAGGTTTACCTTCAGCTAAAGTTTGTTTACGTAAAACTTCTTTTTCATTTTCTAATCATTGTTGATCAACTTTGCTAGCATTTAAAAATTTAGGATTCATAGCTGCAATATGCATAGCAACAGATTTTCCTACTTCATTATTTGTAGTACCTTCAATCAATAATAAAACAGCAATCTTACCATTGAAATGTCCATACATTTCAAAAGATTGATTATCAGATTTGTTAATTGTCTTTATACGACGAACACAAATTTTTTCACCAACTTTAGCAGTTAAATTAATACATGCATCTTTGATGGAAACATTATCAATAGTGTTAAGATTTTCAAGAGAAACTAAGTCATTTGGTTTTTGTTCTTTTACTGTATCAACAATTTGACTAACTAATTTTTTAAAATCATCACCATTAGAAACAAAATCTGTTTGCGAATTTATTTCTAATACAGCACCATAATTTCCATTAATTATTGCTTTTGCAATACCTTCAGTAACTATTGCTCCAGCTTTTTTAGTAGCTTTAGCAATACCTTTTTCACGCAATCATTGTGCTGCCTTATCTAAATCATTATTACATTCTTTTAATGCTTTCATAGCATCCATGACTCCAGCTTGAGTCATGTCTCGTAATTTTTTTATCAATTCAGTACTCATAAACTATCTAGTATTAATAATATTTTACATATAAATAAAAAACAGGTCTAAAGTAATAGGTACCAACTAATTTTAATATAGATATTTTTGTTATGATATACATTATGTATAATCGAAAATATGAAAAATTTATCAACAAAAAATTGTTGGAAATTACTAGGGGTG
>CAZIEX010000023.1:0-9737 GCA_964538585.1 uncultured Mycoplasmatales bacterium
TTTTCCATAAATTGCTCCTTTATAAATTGAAATTACTTGTTTTTTACTAAATTGCACTGGGTTAGAAATACCACAGAAATCAATCATTGCCTTTTTGGCTAAGATATTTACGTCTTGATTAGTTATTTCTTTATTGATATCTAGTTTATTTGGGATACCAATTGTAGATAAAAGTTCTCTTATCTTGCTAATCAATTTTTTAGCTAATTGCTCATCATTATCACCTACTAAATCAAGTGATTTAGCAATTAGAGCTAATTTATGAATTACTGTTTTGTATTTTAACTCATACTCTAATACATATGGTAATAGCATTCCATTGGCAAGACCATGTGGAGTATTAAACATACCACTTAGAGCATGAGACATACTATGAACGAATCCTAATGATGTAATGTTAAAAGCAATTCCTGCCATATATTCAGCATACATCATTTTTTCTCTAGCAATTTTGTTATGTGGTGCAGAATATGCAGTAGGCAAATTATCAAATACTAGTTTTATAGCTTTTAGGCTATAAACTTGTGCTTGATTGCTATTGATGTTAGATAAAAATGATTCAATAGCATGAACTAAAACGTCAATTCCAGTATAGGCAGTGGAAGTTTTAGGTAAATCTAAAGTAATTGTGGGATCATTTATTGTAGCTTTAGCTGTTGTAGTTTTATCTACAATAAGCATTTTTGTATGTTTATTTTCATCAGTAATAACAGCTGTATTGCTAACCTCTGCCCCAGTTCCTGATGTAGTATTAATTGTGATAAAATTACTTGCTGCATGTCTAGCAACATTTAAACCACGATAGGGATATAAAGAATTAGCTTCATTATTAATAAGTAGAGCAGCTGCTTTAGTAGCATCATGAGCACTTCCTCCACCTAAACTTATTAAAATATTACTATTAGTTTTTTTGTATTCATTAACAATTTGATTAACAATAGATGCTAATGGATTAGGTTGCACGCAAGCAATAATTGAAACTTTTATTTTTGCTTTTTTTAAAGAATTTGCAATTTGTTTGCAAAAATTAGATTCAGATAAAAAGTTATCTGTAACAATTAAGCAATTAGCATTTTGATTTATTTGCTGAATATAGTTAGTTAATTTATTGATTGCACCATAACCAATAACGTTGAAACTCGGTGTTTGGGTAATATATGTTTTATCTCTTCATTCATAAATCATATTTATTGATCTTGAAAAATGACCATCAAAACAATAATTTAATTTTTTAGATCTAAAAGTTCAAAACCTTTTACTGTCTTTGAATTTTAATATTAGATTTCTAGTGAGTTTAAATTTACAACAAGTGATGAATAATGTATAAATCATATTATCTTACCTCACTTAAATTTTCAACTTGTTGTAGTATTCAATTACATAGTCATTTAACATCATTAATATTTATTAAGTATTGTTTGAAACAATTATTTAAAGATATTTCATCAATATTTTTAGTTCTATCATAATTAAATGATGTAATAAATTTATTGGTAAAATCAATTGGGTTTTTAATGTTTTTATATATTGGATAATCTAAATCATTGTTAAAAGCTAAAAAGAAACATTTTTGGGCTTCATAGAAATTAAGTAACGAGTGTTTTTGCTGTTCCAAAACAAAGAATTTTAAATATGCATTAATACATCCTATATAGTTTGCTTCAATAAGAGAATTTTGAATATTTTTTGAAAGTTTTGTAACTGAGTATAAAATCTGAAAACAAATCATTTTTTTAGTTGCAATATCTAATGATTTAAAATAGTTGCAATATCACAATGGAGTTTTATTGATTATAAAAGGATAAATTACTGTAGTGAAAATTTGATTTTGATTATTGTTGATAACTTTATTTTCGTCTAAATAAAGTTGGTTTAACAAAAAAAAGCAATTCATCATATTTGTTTTTTTATAAAAATAATTAATTCTTATTTGTGGTATTGAACCAATATTCTTATTAGTATTAATTTGTCAAGATATATTAATATTGTTAATAGCAATTAATAGAATTACATCACAATTTTGTGGATTTATTTTTGCGATTTCTTCATTTTGTATGATAGTTTTAACTTCTCTTTTTTGTTGCTTTAATTTTTTTTCTAAGTGTTTCAAGAAATTGAAAATTTTCTTATTGCTGACTATTTCTTTTTTATCATATACAAATACAATTTTTTTAAAATTATTATGTTCTAATAAAAGCCTTTTGATTTGATAGTATGGATTTACACCTATCATAATTTGTTCAGGAACAATATGTGAATACATATCTTATATTTTATAAAAATATACAAATATAAGATAATCAGAAAGTGATTAATCCGAGAATATAACTGATAGATATACTATTTAGCAAATGAATACCTAAGCACTTCCATCCACCTTCTTTTTTGATAATTACACTTGTTGCTAAACATGGTAAGTAGAAAGTTAAGATAACTAAATAACTAACACCCATAGGAATATGAGATGAAATAAATGGTGTTAATGTATCATTAGGGAACAATAAATTCAAATTAGTTAGAGCAATTTCTTTGGCTGGAAAAGCTGAAATTAAAGATGTGCACATCTTTCATCCATCAGGATTACCAACTCATCCTTGTGATAAATTACCACCCATTGGATAGAATATGTAATCTACATATTTTCCTAAATATCCTATGAAGGAATCTGCAATATTTTCATCATATACTAAACCTTTTGGTCCTAAGTGAAGTAGTAATCAAATTATTAAATTAGCAATAACAATGATAGTAGCAGCTTTTTTAATAAAATTAATAATTTCTAGTCAAACATTTTTAAATATTACTCTAAAATCAGGTTTTCGTCAATTAACCATTTCAATTAAGAAAAAAGACTTTTGCTTACGGAACATTGTTTCAGATAAACATCAACCTAAACTTAATGCAATAAATCCACTTAAAAACATTAAAACAATAACACCAATTCAACCAAAAGCCACTCCAAATAATGCATTACAAATAAAGCTTGAAACAATAGCTCTTGCACTGCAACTAATAAATGGACTTATGATGATGGAAATAGTTTTTTCTTTTTTAGAATTTGAACTTCTTGCCATTATAATAGAGGGAACGTTGCAACCAAAACCAGTCATCAAATTTACTATAGCTCTTCCACTTAAACCAAACTTGTTAAAAGTTTGGTCAAATAAAACTGAAATTCTAGCAATTAGTCCTACTTGATTAATTAGGTTAATTAATGTAAAGAGAATAAGTATTGGTGGAATAAATGAAATTACTGTGAAGATCCCTTTAAAAACTCCAGAAATTATTAATTCATTAAATCAAGTTCCAGTTTTAAAAACATCATAAAATAGTGAATGCAATCATTTGTCAGCAACAATATTATTTAAAAAATCATCGCATAATAGTTTTTGCAAGCCACCACCTAAATAAGGACCAAATGATATAAAATACACTAAAACAACTAAAAGAATAATTAAGGGGACACCTATTCAAGGTTTTAAAAATATATGATCAAATTTATGTTGTTTCTCTAAATTAGATTTTAAATATGTCTTTTTACCTTTGCAATCAATTGCTTTAGCGAGCAATTTTTGAATAAAAAGTGATCTTTGATTATGAATTTCAGTTATAAATCAGTCTTTATATCTATTTTTGTAGAATTTTTGTATTTTTGAATATTCATCTTTGTAATAACGACGAAAATAATCAAGAATAAATTGATTTTTTTCTAAAACCATTAAAGATAAAAAACGACGACTTATTTTTAGTTTAGGTAAAAACGAAGAAAGAAAATTAATGTTTTTTTCGATTTCTTCAGAATAAGTCACTATTTTGTCTTGACAAGTTTTTTCATGAATAACATTAATAGAGTGTCTTTTGGACAATTTAGATGCTTGAATTTTATAAACCGGGATCTTGCCAAAAGCTTTGGAAATTATATTTGCATTAAGGGCAGAAGAATTAATTTCATCAATCATATTGATGGATATTGAAGATAATTTACCAGTTTCTGCAGCTTGTAATGTGAGATATAAATCTCGTTCTATACTTGGTGCTCCAATTATATTGCTAATTGAACTTCAATTAGCATTCATTAACATATCAGCTACAACAATTTCTTCATCTATTGGGTGTGATAAGTTATATAATCCTGGCAAATCAACTAAAACTCATTTCTTAGATTTCTTCAAAAATCCCCAATTGGTGCTCACAGTCAATCGATCAATATTAGAAACACTAGCAACAGAATTAGTCAGATGATTAAATAGAGTAGATTTACCTACGTTTGGTGCTCCAATTAAAAGAATTCGATTTTCCAAATATTTAAATTTTCTAGGTATGGAAATAACGTGATCATATTTTTCAAGAAAATTAGTAGATAAATCATGATCAGATTTAAGTTTAATTTGATTAATTTTTTGAAAATTATTTTTAGTTTTATCCTTATTTGAACTCATCAAGTTCAACCTCTATATATTTGCAATCTTTTTCTCTTAATACATAATCAACATTGTAAATATTCAAGTGTAGCAGTTTCTTATTTGGATTATAATCCAAAACATTAACTTTAACACCTTTGGTTAAACCGATATTGTCTAATTTATGCAATATTTTTGGATCTTTAAAGTTAATCTGTTTAATATAAACTGTTTTACCTTTGAATTTACTTGTTAAGATCATTAATAAGCATTCTTATTATATAAATGTATTTATATAAATAAAGACATTAATGTTGATTTGCTATTTCTAAAATAAAATCAGTGAGTTCCATCATTTGAATTGATTTATTTTCAAATGGTCGATCATGAAAAAATAATTTCAGATTATTGTCCATATTGTCAAATATGAAAAGATTATTTTTTATTATTTGCTTTAAATGTGTAAAATTAGAAATTGCTATTTTATTATCTATAACATAGTTATCTAAAACATAAATATTGTTTTGTGCTTTATTTTTTAATAAAGATTTAAAGTTAATTGGTGATAAAGCGTCAAAATAGAATATATTAATTGATGATTCAATTTTAATGTCTAAATTAATATTTTTTCAAATGTTCAAATTATTGAAAATTAAAAAATTGTAATTATTTTCTAAAACATTAATTTGTTTGTTTAGAATTTCATTCATATTATTAGTGTTAATTTTGTTTTGCTTTTTTTCAATTTGATCTATTAGCAAAAGATAATGAAGATTATTGTCAAAGTTATAAATTTTGAATGGAGCAATAACATTTTTTTTAATTAATTTTGAGGTAATGTATTGATAATCTTGAAAATAAAAAGAAGAAAAAGAAGAACAAAAATATAAAATTTTGTAATTTTTATTACTGAGACTAAATGCTAAATTTAAACTAAAATAATTAGCTTTTTTTTGACTTTCTGGAGTTAAATTTTCAAATATAATCTTTTTCATATATTTTATTTGATTATTTGCTTTCAAGATCTAGGAAAACAATTAGCAGTTTTAGCAATTTTTTTGAAGATAAAAACACAATGATAAAAATTATTAACTGATGAAAACTTGTTTTCATCAACAAGCTTTAAATTAATTTTTTTAATAATTTGTTGTGCTAAATTAAATTCACTATCTGCTTTTTGAGATTTTGGTTCAACAATTAATCCATTTACCTTTGCATATGGAGTGCTTATTTCAAGTAAAATTTTAAGATTGCTTACAGCACGTGAAGTAACTAAATCATATTTTTCTCTTTGATACTCTTTAATTTCTTCAGCCCTTTGATTTAATACATCAATATTTGACAAGTTTAATTTACTAATTAATTGAGATAAAAAATTAACTTTTTTTGTAGATGATTCCATCAAATCAACATGTATATTTGAAAAAAGCAATTTTAAAATTACACCTGGGATACCAGAACCAGAACCTATATCTAAAAGGTTTTTAATATTTGTAAAATTCACATCTTTATAAGGAACAATAGACTCATAAAAGTAATGACTATATATTTTGTCATTATCAAGTCTTGTTAGATTCATTTTTTTATTTTCTTCAGTTAAAAATTTCTTATAAATTTCTATTTTGCTAAAAAAATTATCATCTATATGACCAAATAATTTTGTTATTTCAATTTTAAACTGTTCTTTATCCATATTTATTTGTTGTGATCAATGTAGTATTTGATAATCATCAAGTCATTAATAGTAATTCCAGAAATCATTGATGCTTGTCTTAAAGTCAATGGTCTAATTTTACTTAATTTATCACGTGCTTCTAAAGAAAGGTTGGAAATTTTGTGGTAATTTTGAATTTTACTAATATCTATTTCGAGATTTTTGTTAATCTTTTCTATATTGTGTTTTTCATGATCAATATAACCACTAAATTTAACTAAAATACTAATTTTTAATTTTAATTCTTCACTTATATTTTTTCACTTAGTATTTGCCAAAAGATCATTTAGTTTTATTTGAGGTTGTTTCAATAGTTCATATAAATTGTGAGAGTGATAGAGTTTCTTAAAATTAGGAAATAATTTTAAAGTTGTGTTTTTTAGATAAGCAATAATTTCATTGATAATTTTTTGTTGTGTCAAATATTTGTTATATTTAGATTTACTAATCATTTTAAGTTCATAGCCTATTTTAATAAGTCTATCATCTGCATTATCATTTCGTAGGTATAATCGATGCTCTGCTCTACTTGTTAGTAATCTATATGGATCTTTAACTCCTTTTGTAACGATATCATCGATCATTACACCTATATAAGCTTGATCACGTCTTAAAATTAATGGTGGTAATTTTTTAATTTTCAAAAATGCATTAATACCAGCTATTAAACCTTGTCCAGCCGCTTCTTCATAACCGCTAGTTCCATTTATTTGACCAGCAAAATATAAGTTATTAATGATTTTTGATTCAAGAGTAGGCCATAATTGCAATGGATCAATTGCATAATATTCAATTGCATATGCATATTCTCTAATAATGGTATTTTCTAATCCTAAAATTGAATGAACAAATTCCTCTTGAATTTTTTTAGGTAAAGAGGTTGATAGTCCTTGAAGGTAATATAAATTTGATTTCCTCGAAATTGGTTCAACAAATATTTGATGTCTTGGTTTATCTGAAAATCTAACAATTTTATCTTCTATACTTGGGCAATATCTAGGACCTACTCCATGGATATCTCCAGAATACATAGCAGATTCATTTAAATGTTTTTTAATGATTTCATGTGTTTGATTGTTTGTGTAAGTTAGGTAACAACAATAATTCTTGTTTAAATAATTGAATTTAGTTTGATAGTGACTAAAAGAAAGTTTTTCTTTAGTACCATTTTCAATAAATGTTTTAGAGCAATTAAATGAGTCTTTTAATATTCGAGGAGGAGTCCCAGTTTTTAAACGAAACAATTGAATTCCCAATGAAATTAATTGTTTAGATAACTCATTGGAACAATTTAAATTCATTGGTCCAGCAATTTTTTTCTCTTTTCCAATATGTATTGTTGAATTTAAATATGTTCCAGAGGTGATAATTACTACTTTAGCATAAAAAGTTTGATTTTTTGTTTTCACACCTTTTACTATATTGTTATCAATGATTAAAGTTTTAACTTCTTTTTCAAATAAATCAATAAATTTGTTCTCTTTAATTTTCCTTAAAAATCACAAATGATATGCATCTTTATCAATTTGTGCTCGATATGCTCAAACTCCAGGACCTTTTGATGAATTCAAAAGTTTAAATTGTAATGCATTTGCATCTGCAGCAATAGCTTGCATTCCTCCTAAAGCATCAATTTCTCTTGTAACTATTCCTTTAGCAGGTCCTCCAATTGAAGGATTGCAAGGCATTAAGGCAACAGAATCAAGATTAATAGAAAAAAGAGCCACTTTTAGATGCTGTTTACTTATTGCAAAAGCAGCTTCTAATCCAGCATGACCTGCACCTATAACAATTGCATCATATGACAATTTTGTCATATTTGATTTAGATCTTTAATAATTCTTTAACATCTTGTTCAATCATTAATTCTTCATTTGTGTGAACTTGATAAATAGGGAATAATGAATTTTTAGTTGAAATTAATTTTACATCATCATATTTAGCAAATAATTGATTTTGATCTAACTCTAGTTTAATGATGTTAATGTTTTTTAAAATTTCTTCAATAACATCTCCACCATTTTCACCAATACCAGCAGTAAAAATTATTCCATCAATGTTATTTCCTAATTCATTGATGTATGTAACTATGTATTTTGCAACTCTTTTAGCAAACATATCAATTACTAGTTTTGCATTTGCATCACCTTCGTTAGCTAATTTGGTGACATCTCTAAAATCATTGCTTCCAGTTAAACCTTTTAATCCAGATTTTTTATTAAATATGTTATCGACTTCATCAACTGACAAACCCTGACGAATTAAGTAAATAGCGGTGGAAGGATCAATATCACCACATCTAGTACCCATAACTAATCCTTCAAGTGGAGTCAATCCCATAGTAGTATTATTTGATAAGGAATTTTTAACTTCACAAATGCTAGCACCATTACCTAAGTGACATATAATTAAATTAACTTTATCTTTGGATAAATATTGTTGCATACGCTTA
Source organism: uncultured Mycoplasmatales bacterium (assembly GCA_964538585.1). Lineage (GTDB taxonomy): Bacteria > Bacillota_I > Bacilli_A > Mycoplasmatales > Mycoplasmoidaceae > Malacoplasma_A. Next base: position 8,567 of record CAZIEX010000023.1, read on the forward strand.
GTAATATAGCGATAAGATGTACCATGCATTCCATAACGATAAATTTGATATTTTTCAACGATATCATTGTTCAAAGCATAGTTGTTATAGCTAGGAATAGAAGTGTGAAATGAAGTATCAAATGTACCAACATTTTGAACATTTGGTAATAAATTTTGAAAAACTCTGATAGTTTCAATTTCTACTGGATTATGCAATGGAGCTAATGAACTATAATCAATTAAGCATTGCATAATTTCTTCATCAATGATAACTGATGATTTGATTTTTTTTCCACCCATTACAACTCTATGACCTATACCACAAATTTCATTCAAATTATCAATAATTCTATTTGCAACTAATTCATCAAGAATTTTTTTAGTTCCAATTTGATGATTTGCAATTGGTAATTCTTCTTTTTTATTAATATTAGTTGCTTTTAATGAAAAAATTCCCATTGGGTTACCAATTTTTTCACATTGACCTGAAGCAATATCTAAATTAGTTTGGGCATTAAATACTTTGTATTTAATAGATGAGCTTCCAGCATTTATAACAAGAATATATTTATTCATATTTTTCTCCTTTTTACAGTATAAATTTAACATCTTTTATATCTTTAATTTCTTCTAAAAGAACTTGTTTAATACCTTGATCATATGTGTTTGTAGATCATGGGCATGTTGCACATGCACCTTTCATTTTTAATGTCAAAATATGATCTTTATAAGAAACAAATTCAACATCACCACCATCAAAATTAATGTAAACTCTTAATGTTTGAATAAGATCATTAATTTTGTCTAGAGTAGTCTGTTGTGATTTTTTAGACATAAAACTATAATTATCATTATAAAAATATTTACGCCATTAGCTCAATTGAATAGAGCATCTGGCTTCGGACCAGAAGGTTGTAGGTTTGAATCCTATATGGCGTGCCATAAAAAAATAATTACATAAAAGAATAATCACCTAAATAAGCTTTTTAGAAGTGTTGAGTAATGTTGAAAGCAAATATTTCATCTCTTTTATAGTATTAGCACATAATATATATGTATATATATATTTCTGATTAATTTTATATATAATATTGTTATGCAAAATAAAAAGACGATATCTTGTTGGAAATTACTAGGGGGGGCAAGTAGTTTATTAGTTTGTGCTGGCTCTCTAGCTGCATGCTTGATTT
>CAZIEX010000024.1:0-9092 GCA_964538585.1 uncultured Mycoplasmatales bacterium
ATGATGATGGTACCCATACTGCAAGTTTTGAATGCATTAATTCTTCGTCATGAGAGCAAACACTAAGTGGTACTAATTTAAATTTAACAATTCCGTCGATTTATACTCCACCTGGTTCAAGCACCACTTACACTATAACTGCAATTGGGGATAGTGCTTTTTGAGATTGCACTAATTTACAATCTGTGACTTTTGAAGATGGTAGTCAACTTAAGAGTATCGGGAATTATACTTTTTATGGTTGTACTAGTTTGAACTCAATCAATATTCCCAACAATGTTAGTAGTATTGGGGAATAAGCTTTTGAGAATTGTAGTAGTTTGAACTCTATTAGTATTCCTGATGGTGTTACTAGTATTAGGGAAGGTGCTTTTCAAAGCTGCACCGGTTTAAAATCTGTGACTTTTGGGGAAAATAGTCAACTTAAAAGTATTGAGGAAGGTGTTTTCTATTGTTGTACTAGTTTAAGTTCAATTGAGATCCCTGAAGGTGTTACTAGTATTGGGCTATATACATTCGAATGTTGTAGTAGTTTGAGTTCTATTGAAATCCCTAATACTGTTACTAGTATTGGACATTATGCTTTTATGGGTTGCACTAGCTTAAGTTCAATAACACTAAATTGAAATGAGCAAGAATTGGAAAAAATAATTAGTGATCGTAGTATTAGTACATATTGATTAGATGGTCTTGATAACTTAACAACTATATATGTTACTGATGATTTAGTTGATGTATATAAAGAATATGCAGATGAACTTAATTTACCCGAAAGTGTAACAATTAAAGAAATACCAGAATCTAGTTCTTCTAATATAGGGTTAGCAGTTGGATTAGGAGTCGGATTAGGTGTGCCTGCAGTAGGTGGAATTGGATTTGGAATCTACTACGGGGTTAAGAAAAAGAAAAATAAAAAATAGATAAATTAATTTTAATGGTTTAAAAACTGAGAAACAATCTCAGTTTTTTAATTTTTGAAAAAAGTTTTCTAAACTTTTTATTTTTTTCATATTTATATAGTGTATGAGAATATTAACTGAAAAAGAAAAAAATAAGATTTATGCAGGAGCTGCTAAATCTACCTTGCTTTGAATCGGACTAATTGGAGCAAGTTTAATAATGTCTACAGTCAATTCCTTAGTGAATACATTTGTAAATGCTTCATCGCCTTCTTATGAGAAGAAATCTTATACATCTTCACAAAGAGGTAGTTCAATGATTAAGATGTCAGTAATACCATCAAGAAGTTCAGTAAATTTCTGAGTATAAGATAATTTTATAACTATAATTTTAACCTAATGGTTAAAACTAAAAAACGTTCCTTGAAAAGAAATCAAGATAAAATTTCTTCTATTAAAAAATCTTCTAAAAAAACAAATATTAAAAAAAATAAAGTTGAAGAAAAAACTAAAAAATTAAGCAAAAAAAGCAATAGCAAAATTAAAATAAATAACAAGAAAAAACCTATTATTCATAACAATGGAGATCATCGTACTTCTTTGCAAAAAAAGAACCATGTTTTTGTCTCTAAACCTACAAAGGAGAAAGATCGAGCCTATACTCCATTTAAAGCAAAAACATTACATAAGCATAAAAATGTAAGTAATCAAGTTTTACTCGAGCAAACTGTTCAAAAAAGGGGGCGAAAACCTACTGTTAGAAAACTTATTTTAAATAAGAAAAGTGCTAGTGCAAAGTATGGTGGTGCTATTACTTCAACTATACTTGAAGCTGATGTTAAACTACGTGAATTGACTGAATTCGAAATAAATGAAATTCTTAATTTATTAATCAAGAAAGCTAAGACCAAAAAACATAATAAAAATACCCTTGAATGATCAAAAGTTTTTAAAAAATTTGATGGATATGAAATTCCTGAGAATTTATTTGAAAAAATTAATGCACGTTTACAAAATGAAAAAATCAATTTAGTTTTTAATGATGACGATTTAAACGATGGAACCATTAATCTAAATTATCAAATCAGTGATGTTGGTGGAATTTTAAAAACTTCAACAAAAGATCGTGTTAATGATGGAATAAAATCATTTTTAGGAGTCTTAGGTTCTTCAAAAATGTTAACTAGCGAAGAAGAAATTAAATTTGCTAAATTATTAGATGATCCTGATCCTGAAATTCGTCAATATGGTCAAAATCAATTAATTACTTCAAATTTGAGATTAGTAACATCTATTGCCAAAAAATATTTAAACCATGGATTAGAATTAGAAGATCTTATTCAAGAAGGAATTATTGGATTAATGAAAGCTATTTCTAAATATGACTATCGTCTAGGTAATAAATTCTCAACATATGCAACTTGATGAATTAGACAATCTATTACCAGAGCTATTGCTGATCAATCACGAGTTATAAGAGTTCCAGTACATCTAATGGAAGCTATTAACTTAATTTTTAAAACTGAAAAAGATTTAACTCAACAATATGGTAGAACTCCAACCATTGATGAAGTAGCACATGCTATAGGCAGAGAAAATGATGGTTTTAGTTCTAAACGAATTAGCGATATTAAGAAAATTGCAGTAGATTCTATTTCAATTGATCGCCCGATTGGTAAAGATGAAGATTCACAATTTGTTGATTTTATCAAAGAAACTAATATACCTACTCCAGATGATTACACTAATCATGAATTTATGTTAACTCATATTGAAGAGTTATTTAATACTACTCTAACTCCACTTGAATGTGATATTGTTAAACGTCGTTATGGCCTTAAACCATTTCCTTCTCCAATATCATTAAAAAAGATTGCTGAAGAATTAAATATGCCTTGTGATGAAGTGCGTCAAATTGAAGCTAAAGCAATACGTAAGCTCAAACATCCAAGTAAAAGTTTTAAACTGATTGATTTTTTCAATTATGGAAACAATAGCAATAATGGAAACTAATGACCATTAGACTTAAAACTATTTCTGAACTAATTAGTAAAAATGATACTATGATTGCTGATATTGGTAGTGATCATGGTTTTTTATCTTTGTTAGTAGCCAAAAATAATTCTAATATCACTTTTTACAATATTGAGAAAAATCAAAAACCACTTGAAAATTCAATTAAAAATACTAATAAATATCCAAACATCATTAATGTATTAAATGACGGATTAAGTAATTGAAGTAAAACTAAGCATTTTGATGTTGTTTGTATTTCTGGATTAGGAGGCAATTCCATAATAAGAATCATTAAAAATTTACCAAAAAATTTAGAAATTAAAAAAATGATCTTAATCCCCAATAATAATCAATATAAGTTAAGAAAATTTTTAAGTGCATATTTATGAAAATTTTATTATGAATCTTGAATTGTTGAAAATAAAATAAATTATCCTATTATGGTTATTTCAAAAAATGAAGGTTATAAATATCAAAATGAAAAAGATTGATATTTTGGAAAATTAAATTGAGTAAATCCTAGTGAAATTTTTAATAAATTTTATAAAGCACGATTAAAATATATTTTAAATAACAATTTAGATAAATATAACAAGAAATATGCAAAGGAGGTTAAATTGATCAATGAATACTTCGCAAATAAAATATAAAGATTTTATAACTCATATAAATAAAAGATTTCCATTATCTTATCAAGAAAAATGAGATGAAAGTGGATTAACAATCTTTAATAAAAACATTGCTTTTTTAGATTCTGTTGTTGTTTGTCTTGATATAACACTTGAAATCATTGAATTTGCTCATAAACAAAAAAGTAAATTAATTATTTCTCATCATCCAATTTTTACTAAAAATTCTGATATTGAGCTGACTGATGTCAATAAAAAATGCTTACAGCTACTAAAAAGATACAAAATTAATCTTTTGTCTTTACATACTTGTGTAGATAATCACCCATTAGGAATTAATCATTTTTTAATAAATATGATTAATGTTAACAAGCCAAAACAAATAAAAAATAACAATGGTTCATTTTTTGAAGCCGATTTGCTTAAACCAACTCACTTGGTTCAATTAGTTGAAGAAATTAAAAAAATTTATCAAACCAATATAACTATCTTTAATAATGCCAATGATAATGTTCTAATTAAAAAAATAGCAATTTGCTCTGGAGCTGGATTTGAAGTTTTAAAAAAATCTATAAATTCAGCAAAAGTAAAAGAGACATTATTTGTTACAGGTGATATTAAATGACATGACTGAGTATATATTGATGAAAAAAGATTATATGTCTTAGATGTTGGGCATGATTTAGAAAAATATTTCATTCCAATGATGAAAGGAATTATTGAGCATGCTTTTCCAAATTTAAATGTATTTCAATTTTTTCCAACTTTGAAACTAAAATGTTATTCTAATATTTAATATAATCTAATCATGCTAACTAATGATCAAGGTTTTACAGGATTAAATGAAACTATCATTGTCTTTTTAATATTGATCACTATTACATATCTCTTCTTTTTGATAACATATTTTTGTTTTTTTTATGCTTATAAAAAAGAAATAAAAATTAAAAATGATTACAACAAGATAGTAAATAGTTTTAAATGGAATAACATTTCTTATTTACAAACACTATCATCTACAAATAAACAACTTAAATACATTTTAAGACAAATTATTTACATTAATGATTTTTATGAAAAACAAGTAGATAAAATCAAACTAAAAATTGTTAATTTAACCAAGCTAATCCGAAACTTTCATTTTTTTCATGCAAAGCACTTATCTGATGAAATTATTAAAGATGTTAATTTGACTAGAGAATTGAATAAGATAATGAATATGTTATATTCAAATGCTATCAATTATAATGAAACATCTTCTACTTTAATATCATATAGTAGATTTTGTTATGACAAAATTCATACCTTTTATTATCAAAATCTATTGTCTTCTTACTTTCATAAAAATTTAATGCAATTTGACCATCAAATTACTGAGCATTTAATTGACGCCAATGTTAATCAACAAAAAATTAACAATGATAAATTGATAAACTCATTAAATAACATTAATGAGTTATTAAAAGATTATTATAAAGCAATCAAATATTTATATATATACGATCAACTTCTAATTTATTTACGCAGTCTAAAATTAGAACTTGATGATAATTTAGCTAATCAGCAAAGAAAAATTAATGCTACTGAATTTAATAATTTGCTTTATCTACAATCAAATGTTAATCAATGTTTTAATACACTAAATCAACAAATAAAAAATTTAGAATTCGAAAAAACCAAATTATCTTTTATCTCTTTAACTAAACAATTGCAAAGTGCAAGTAATCTATTTAAAAATTATGATCGAATTTTGCTACTATCTGATAATGCACTAGAATTTTCAGAAAAAAATATCACTGAATTTAACAACAATTTGCCGATGCTTGAAAAAAGTGCTGAAATTATTCATAATTATTTTCAAGATTTAGACACAAAAAATTTTGAAAAATCAATTGAGGAAATTAAAATTTATTTAAAGAAAATTAATCTTTTATTAAACTCATTAAAAGAACAAAAAAATAATTTAGAAAAGATTGATCACTTACCATTTTTAAAACAATTATTGCAATTATCACAAAGTATTTACAAATGATCAATCAAAATTAATTCAACATATCAAAAAATTACTTCACAATATAGATCTTCAATAGCTCTAATAGATGATTTATATCAAATGCAATGAAAATTAAATCAATATATTTATTACATAAATATTTCTGGATCTGAAAACACTAAAACAATTGAAAATATTATTAGAAGTAATCTGCAAACAATTGATCAAATAATTAAATTATTAACTCACAATTTTGATGCTTCATTTGCTTATGCTTATCAAGTTGTTAATGAGCTTAAAGAATATCAATCTTCATTTGTTAAAATGCTTGATGTAAGTAAACAATTTAAGAATTACTCAAGATTATTAATTTTATTTGCTAACAAATACCGATATGAAAATGAATCAATTGCTAGTGCAATTGATGAAAGTGAAAAACAATATGAAATTGGTAAATACACTGAATCAATAAATACTTTACTTCCAATTTTACAACATATTAAATTATCTGCTAATAAGAATCATATTAAATTCAATTAATATAATTATCTTAATCATACATAGCCCGTTGGTGAAATGACTAAACACATACGCCTCTCAAGCGTAGATTTGCTGGGTTTGATTCCCACACGGGTTACCATAATAAGAAATGTGCATAGCACATTTTTATTTTTATATAATTGAACTAGTTATACATAAGGAGAAAAAAATGCAAAAAATTTGATACAAAGAATGAGATGGATTCACACCAGGTAGATGATGTGATGAAATTGACACTCGTAATTTTATTCAATTAAACTATACACCATATACTGGTGATGATAGTTTCTTAGCAGGACCTACTGCTGCTACTACATGATTATGAAATCGTGTAATGCAATTAACTAAAAAAGAACGTGATAAAGGTGGAGTATTAGCAATGGATACTCGAGTATCGATGATAGATGCTTATGGTCCAGGTTATCTTTCTGATAAAGCTCATCATAGTTATGAAAAAATTGTTGGAGTTCAAACAGATGAACCATTTAAACGTGCTTATATGCCTATAGGTGGTATCCGTATGGCTGATCAAGCAGCACAATCATATGGTTTTAAATCTGATCCAAAAATTGTAGAAATATACACTAAATACCGTAAGACACATAATCAAGCAGTATTTGAAGCTTATACTCCTGAAATGCGATTAGCTCGTCACGCTCATATAATTACTGGATTACCTGATGCTTACTCTCGTGGTCGTATTATTGGTGATTACCGTCGTGTTGCATTATATGGTATTGATTATTTGATTAATGAAAAAGATATTCAAAGAAATAATCTTCCATTGGAAATGCGTGAAGAAATTATCCGTGTTCGTGAAGAAATTGCTGATCAAATAGCAGCATTAAAAGCAATGAAGAGAATGGCTGAAGCTTATGGTGATGACATTAGCAAACCAGCTAAAGATGCTAGAGAAGCAATTCAATGATTATACTATGGATATTTAGCAGCTATTAAAGACCAAAACGGTGCTGCTATGTCTATTGGTCGTAATTCAACATTTTTAGATATTTATATTGAAAGAGATCTAAAAGCTAAGAAAATTACTGAAAAAGAAGCACAAGAATTAATTGACCAATTTGTAATGAAATTACGTATTGTTAAATTTATGCGTACTCCTGACTATAATGATATTTTCTCAGGTGATCCTATTTGAGCAACTGAATCAATTGGTGGAATGGGAATTGATGGTCGTACTTTAGTTACTAAAACTGCTTTCCGTATTATACATACACTAGCAAATATGGGACCAGCTCCAGAACCTAATTTAACTATTTTATGATCTGTTAATTTACCAGAAGGTTTTAAACTTTTTTGTGCTAAATATTCAATTTTATATTCATCAATGCAATATGAATCAGATGATTTAATGCGTGTTACTCATGGTGATGATTATGGTATTGCTTGTTGTGTTTCTCCTATGAAAATTGGAAAACAAATGCAATTCTTTGGAGCACGTGCTAACTTAGCTAAAGCATTACTTTATGCAATTAATGGTGGATATGATGAAATGGAATGTGTAAAAGAACCTGAAAAATGTGATAAATATCACTTAGGACCACACTTACCACAATTATCAATTGATCCTAAAGATCCACTTAACTATGATGAAATTCGTAAACGTTATCATGAAGTATTAGTTTGATTGGCTGATTTGTATGTTAATACTCTTAATGTCATTCACTATATGCATGATAAATATTTCTATGAAGCTGGAGAAATGGCTTTATATGATATTGATGTTTACCGTTTCTTTGCAACAGGAATTGCTGGATTATCTGTAGTAGCTGATTCATTAAGTGCAATCAAGTTTGCTAAAGTATTTCCAGTATGAAAAAAATTACCTAATGGTCGATACATTGCAGTTGATTTCAAAACAGTAGGTGATTTCCCAAAATATGGTAATGACATTGATGATGTCGACTCAATCGCTGTTGAAATTATTAAAGAATTTGTAACTGAATTAAAACGTCACTATACATACCGTAATAGTCATGTAACAACTTCTATTTTAACTATTACTTCAAATGTAATGTATGGTAGAAATACAGGTACTACTCCTGATGGAAGAAAGAAAGGTGAAGCATTTGCTCCTGGTGCTAACCCAATGCATGGACGCGATGCTTCTGGTGCAGTTTCATCATTATCTTCAGTTGCTAAAATTCCATTCAAATATGCAGCTGATGGTATTTCAAATACATTCTCTATTATTCCTAATGCTTTAGGAAACAAAAATGATTTTCTTGTTTTAACTGGTGACACACTTGATGTAGAACAAATTGAAACAATTCGCAAATTTCACAAATTTCTAATGAAAAATGAAAAATCTAAAAAATAATTAATTTTATCTTTGAATCACTTAAAAAATTTTAATGTAAAAAAGCTCTAATTTTCATAGAGCTTTTTTATTTTTCAAATCATAAATTTACATCAGGTACTATAATTAGTGTTATTTCGTATGGTCTTATGTATAATATTCATATTATGAAAAATTTATCAACAAAAAATTGTTGGAAATTACTAGGGGGGGGCAAGTAGTTTATTAATTTGTGCTGGCTCTCTAGCTGCATGCTTGATTTCTAACAACAATCAGAACCAAATTAAAACAACAATTAATAACAAATCAACTACAAATAACAAAATATCAAATGACTTGACAGGTGAATTAACTGTTAGTGCTAGTGCTTTCTTTAAAGTTCCTGGGTTAGAAGGGTCAGTTGAACTTCTTTACCCAGAGGAGGGTGTTACACAAGTAACCATTTCAGCCGTTTCTCTAGGAGGAGAAGGCTTAAATCTAACTATTCCTTCAACTTATACTCCATCTGATTCAAGCACCACTTACACTATAACTGCAATTGGGGGTGATGCTTTTGAGGGTTGCACTAATTTAGAATCAATTAACATACCTAGTAGTCTAAAATCTATACAATCACAAACTTTTACTTACTGTGCTAGTTTAGAATCTGTGACTTTTGAAAGTGGTAGTCAGCTTGAGAGTATTTGGTATGGTGCTTT
>CAZIEX010000025.1:0-8361 GCA_964538585.1 uncultured Mycoplasmatales bacterium
CCACAAACTTGATCAAAAATTATTAGTCACTTATGACGCTTAGTGCATGTGGAAAATACAATATTAATCTCTGAATTATTGTATGTCAATCCACACGATACAATCAATAACTACAAAATTCCTTTGTATTTTGATGAATTTATTTCAGATCTTCAACCAATTTATCAAAAAGCAAAACAAGAAAAAAATCGCATGAAAAATGAATTTAATGATTCTTTTACTACTAAATTGCTTGAATTAAAAATTGAAAAATTAGAAAAAACTATTACGTTTCTTACAACAACTAGAAAAATTTTTAATAATGAATTGAAAAGAAAACTTTATATCTTAAAAGAAACAAGAAATTATTTTGCACATAATAAAGTTCTAGATGAGCAAAACAAAAACCAAATGAAAATTAGAATAGATGAATTATTTCAATTGTTTAGAATAAGTTGCTTAATGATGAAAATAATTAATATTTTGTTATTACCAAATTACAGTCTACTTAATATGTCTTGTAATAACTATGCTATGGATTTAAAAAAGTATTTAGATGAGCAATTTAATAATTACAAAACATCAGATACTGATGATCATTAAACGAATACTAAAAATCCATATTTATTTAATTTAATAATACAACATACAAGAAAAAAATAGTTTAGAGTTTATAGAAAAGAATTTATTAATTAGAAATTATCTTCCATAATAGAAGATCAAATGATCTTTATCTCGAATATAAAGTTTTTTGTTTCTTTGATGAATTTCTTTAGCTGATTCTAATTTTGTTTGATAATATTTCTTTTTTTCAAGATCTTTTTTCTTATTTCTTAATTCTATCTTTCTTATCTTTCAAGAATAAAATCAATTCTTAATTTTAAAAATTAATGAATCTCAAATAATCAATTTACAAGCATATTTTCTAGTTTTGGTAATAATTTTACATTGATTTAAAATTATCAAAATTAGACAAACAACAATTCATAATGCAGTCATTACATATGTCAAAGTAAAAGTATATTGTGAATACCTTAATGGTTCCATAATCATTCTTACTATTCCATATCACAAACCATAACTTAAACCAATTGTTCCTGCCTTAATTTGGGGAATAAATTCTAAACCTACATATAAAAGTAAAAAACCAACTATATTAATGCAACTTTCATATAAGAATAATGGATGATAATAATATCCATTAACATACATATAAGGTAAATGTTGACTAAGTCAATTCATATAGGATTGGCTTGTAACAGTAGCAGCGCTGTATAATTCTTGATTAAAATAATTACCTCATCTTCCAATAATTTGGCCGATCAAAATACAAGGAAGAATAGCATCAACATAAACTCATGTCGAAATTTGTCTCACTGCTGGTTGTTTGGGGTCAGTTAAAACATCTCGGATTTGGTATTTAGGGTTCTTCAAAATAAAAGGAAACCATCACAACCCTAAAATAGTTGTAAGTACAACTCCACCTTCAATAGCTAATCCACCAGTAGAAAAATTAAAAAATGAACTTCAATTGGCATCACCAATACAACAACTTCAAAAGCGTGCACCCAATATAGCAGTAGGAATTGCCATTAAACAAAATCAATAAAATGGATCTAGTTTGATTTTATACCAACAAGCTAGTTTAATAACAACAAAAACTATTGCCATTATAAAACCAATTGTTACAAAAATACCATACCAAGTTATAGGTAATGAACCTATATGAAAAGCTACATTACTCACCCCTTCTACTCATTCTTTTGATGGTTGTGGTATATTAGTTAAAAAAGTTAACATTTTTTAATTTGGCCAATATAGTTTTTCATATATTCATCAGCTGAGTTATAACCATGATCTTTAAGCTTATAGTCACCAACTGCAGCAATAATCATATTAGCTATATCTCGACCAGTAGTTACTGGAATATGATAAATAGGAACATGAACATCAAGTAAGTTTTCAAATTGTTGAATTTTACCTACTCTTTCAAAATATTGACGTTCTAAATTATTACTTTTTTCAAGAGAAATAATCATATCAATGTTAGTTCCACATTTAACATGATTAACGCCAAACATATGTTCAATATTGATTAAACCAATTCCTCTAACTTCCATAAAATTGTTGGCTATAGCACTTGCTCGAGCAAAAACTTTATATCCTAAATTAGTAGCTTCAATTGCATCATCAGCTACAAATAATGCACCATGATTAATCAATTGTAAAGCAACTTCGGATTTACCTATTCCAGATTCACCTTGAATTAATACACCAATACCATTAATGAACATTAATGTACCATGAATTAATGTATAAGTTGCTAATTGTTCATTAATTCAACCAGATACAGATAAATAAAGCTGATGAGAGTGTCATTTTGAAGTGACAATTACTGAATGAGATTTTAAACTTTCAGCAACAATTTTTACTAAATTACTATGTTTAAAACCAGCACATAAAATTATTAAAGGTGGATTCAATCTTAAAACATGTTTAATTGCTTCTTTAATAGCTTTTTTATCATTTAATGAATTTAAGAAATTAGATTCGTTAGTTCCTCATAAAATAGTTGAGTTAATTTGAGTAAACTTAATTTGTTTATTTGTAGCTGCTAATTCTAATCCAGCTCGATTAAGAGTAGGAGAAAAAATTAAATTAGTTTTATCATTGCTTTGATAAATAATTTTATTAGGAAAACGTTTTAATAAAGCAAAGACATCAATTCCTTTTTTATTTGTTGCGGAAGTTGGTTCAGTAAGCATAAATATCAATATATTAATTTTACTATTTATATACCAAGATATTATTTAACTATTTGGAGAAAGTTTTTTTGCTTTCTTAATTTTATTTGATTATTAATTTGAAATAATCCAGTTTTTTTAGATGAATTCAAAAAATCTCTCATTGCATTAATCTTGTTAGATGATAAATGAGAAGGCACTATATCATTAAGAAATTTATAGATAACTTGAATTTGAATTTTTTTCTCTAAACTAACAAAATAATTTAAATCAAAATTTTGCTTAATTCAATCTTTGTAAGATTTGATACTAATTGCTTCTAAATCTTGTAATGATTTATTTCTTTTAAAGAAATAAAGAACTTTATCATAAAATTTTTTGTTAGTTCATTTATTTATTTCTTTCCGAACTTTATTACGTTCATATCTGGTATCAAAATTGGTTTGATCTATTGAAAAATTTATCTTGTGTTTTTTACAATAATCTTCCAATGCAGACTTTTTTCATAATAAAACAGGTCTGATAATATTTAAATCCTTATAGGATGAATTTTGTTTGATTCCAAAATATGTTGATTTTGATTTTTTGTTGTCTTGGATAATAGCAGTTTCTAATCAATCATTAAGATTATGAGCAACCAAAAGATTATTAATTTTGTACTTTTTACCAATGAGGTTAAAAAAATCATATCTTATATGTCTTGCTCAATTCTCAAAATTAAACTTTTGTTTTTTATAAATTTCATGACTGATTTCAAGAATTTGACATTCTAATTTATGTTTTTGGCAATAATCTCTAACTATCAGTTCATCATTATCTGAATCATCTCTTCAATGATAATTAACATGACAAACTATAAGTTTTAAACCTATATGATAAATGATATCTAGTAGAGCCATTGAATCAGGACCACCAGAAACTGCAATTAAATATTTATTTTTGTGCATTGGGGTTTTTAGGTAATCCTGGCATTCGATATATATTTCCACAAATTGGAATAATAAATTTTGCTCCAGTTGCTATTGTAAAAAACTCAATTTTAATTTGAGCTTTTGGGTTATATTCTAATTGCTTTGCATCAGATGATAAGGATAATGGTGTTTTAGCAAAACAAACAAAATAAGGTAAATTGTTTAACTCTTTTAATTGTTTTTTAGCTGTTTGTGAATAGACTATTTGAGAATCAATTCCATAAATATTTTTGACAATTTTATTTAGTTTAGTTTCTAGTTTGTCAGATAATTTATATAGTGGTTTAACACTAGTTTTATTTTTATTTAGCAAGCTAATAATTTTTTTACCAATATATTTTAAACTAGCATCTTTATCACTAGTAGGATTCATAACTATAAAATCAATGTTTTTATTATTGCATCAATTTTTAAGAATTTTAATTAATTCTAAATCATCATTTGCAAATTGATTTAAAACAACACAAGGATTTATATTCAATGATTTTAAACCCTTAATATTTTGCTCTAAAGTTGTTATTCCTGATAAAAGTTTTTTTGTATCATCATCAATATTTTCATTACCATGATATAGCAATGATTTAATTGATGTGCAGATCAAAACTAGGTTTGGCTGATAATATAATTGTCCAACAATATCAATAAATTTTTCGGCTCCCAAATCTGCACCAAAACCAGCTTCAGTAATAACAATTTTTGCATACTGTCTTGCTGTATTTAAAGCAATAATTGAATTGCATCCATGAGCGATATTAGCAAAAGGACCACCATGGATTAAACATAATGAATTATTTTTAGTTTTAACCAAATTAGGTCAAAGCAATCGATTTGCTAGCTTTTGAATAGTTTTTTCAATATGAAAACTTTTTACATAAATAGGTTTATTATTTTTGGAATAAGCCACAACAATATTGTTAATTCTATTAACAAAATCATCCATATTTTTAGCTAAACATAAGATAGCCATTATTTCACTAGCAGCTGTAATATCAAAACCTGTTTTATATTCCAAAGATTGCTTTAAATTAATTTTAATATCTCTCAATCCACGATCAGAAATATCAATAACTCTTTTTCAAACAATCTTGTTTGGATCAATACCTAATTTATTATCAAAATATAGTTCATTATCAATTACACTTGCTATTAAATTGTTAATTGTTTCAATAACAAAAAGATCACCTGTTAGTCCTAAATTAATTAAATCTTGGGGGACAATTTGAAAATTACCAAATCCTGTTGCTCCACCTTTCAATCCTAATGTTGGTCCTATTGAAGGCTGACGTAAACATAAAAAAGGTTTTTTATTAATTTTGGTTAAAGCATCTGCTAATTCAATTGCTATTGTTGTTTTACCTTCACCATATGGAGTAGGGTTGGTTGATGTTATTAAAATTAATTGGGAATTATTTTTTAAAGAGAAATTAAAGCTAGGTTTTAATTTAAAAACTTCATTGTTGTAACTAATTAAATTTTTGGAATTGATCTTATATCTTTCTAAAATATTTTTCATATTTTTTTATCCTAACAACTTATCAATATTTTTTAATATTTTTTCT
This sequence comes from uncultured Mycoplasmatales bacterium, assembly GCA_964538585.1. Taxonomy (GTDB): domain Bacteria; phylum Bacillota_I; class Bacilli_A; order Mycoplasmatales; family Mycoplasmoidaceae; genus Malacoplasma_A. The sequence continues at coordinate 5,254 of CAZIEX010000025.1, forward strand.
TTACCAACTATAGTTAGAATTTTATTCATTTCTGGGCCATGCTCTAAACCTATAGATGCAATTCTTAATGGTAATAATAAATCTCTACCTTTAATATCGCTATGAAGCAATTTAATAGTACTAACAATGTTAGTACTATTCTCTAAAGTTAACTCATCTAATTTTTCGATTTCTTGTTTTAAAGTTTGTAAAATAAGTTTAGATGTTTCTTTTTTAATGAATTCTTTTAATTCATATGATAAATTGTCAATATTAGATTGATTAAAATAATTTGCAATTAATTGATTTAATTCAGTAGCATAATTGATTTGATTTTTAAAAGTTAAAAGTAAAAGATTTTGATTTTTAGGCTCAACATATTCATCAAAGTTAATAGTTACAAAGGGTTTTACAAATTTAATATATTCTTCATCACTAAAATGTTGAATATGCTTTGATGATACTCAATATAATTTTTTAATATCAAAAAAAGCAGGTGCTTTAGAAACGTTTTTAATATCAAAGGCACTTATTAAATCTTGCATATTGTAAATGATTTCATTGCCTTTTTTATTTGTTCAACCTAACAAAGCCAAGAAATTATTTAAAGCAGAATGAGGAATACCCATATTTCGATAATCTTCAATAAATTGTTTTAAGTCTTTATTTCTTTTTGACAATTTTTTGCCAGTTTCATCAGTAATGATTGACAAATGGCCATACTGAATAGAATCATTAAAACCTAATGCATTAGCAATTGCCATTTGATATGGGGTATTGGAAATGTGTTCTTCACCTCGCAACACATGTGTAATTTGCATATCGTGATCATCAACAACAACTGCAAAATTGTACATTGGGATACCATTAGATTTTAATATAACAGGATCAGTTAATGCACTACTTGGAATAGATGTTTTGCCTCGAATTAAATCATCTCAACTAAATACTTGATTTTCAAACATTTTTAGCCTAATTACATGAGGAATATTAGCATTTAATTTTGCTTGAATTTCATCATCAGTCAAATGTAAACATTTACGGTTGTATTTTGGAGTTAAATGATTAGCTAAAGCAATCTGTCTTTGCTCTTCTAATTCTTGCTCATTGCAAAAACAATAATATGCCTTTTTCTCTTTAACTAGTTTGTAAGCTAATTCTTGATATCTCTGGAGTTTTTTAGTTTGAATATATGGACCAAATTGTCCAGGTTTATTGATTGATTCATCAGGAATAATTTCCATTCATTCTAAATTATTTAGTTGTGAATCAATTCCACCACTTACATTTCTTTCAGTGTCTGTATCTTCTATTCTAACTATGTATGCTCCTTTGTTATGTTTAACAAATAGAAAGTTAAATAGAGCAGTTCTTGCTCCACCTATATGTAAATACCCAGTTGGACTTGGGGCATATCGACAACGTAAAGAATTAGACATATTAAAATTTTAATATTATTTATTAATTTGTTGTTTTAGTTTATAGTAAGTAGCTAAACCAGTAGCTGTATTCAAATATTTTGATCCAAATGTACAAATGAGATAGAAAATTGTCAAAAAACCACTAGCAATCAAAGTACCAAATGTAACATCACTTAGATAGTGTGCTCCAGCTACCATTCTTCCTAAACCAACAACTACAGTTCCAATAATTGCAAGTGAGAAACATCATGCTCGAATTTTTTTAGTGTTATATGCTCTAACAGTCATTGGTAATAAAATCAAACTCAATGAGCCTAGTGCAGCCATAGTTGTATGACCACTAGGACATGACATAGTAATATCTTCACTATTATAGCCACGTTGTGCAACAGGAATTTCATATCAATGAACAAATCCACCATAGGTAATATTACTATATTCAGTACCTGTTCATATGGTAGTACCATCAGTTACAGATTGTACTTGACTAAAAGCATAAATAAATCTAAATCGTTCTCTTTGCAATATATGTTTTAACACTACTTGCATTAAAATAAGTGATGCAAAAGTAGCTGAAATTACAATTATTGCTCATCTAAATAATTCATACATACTTTGCTGCTTTACATTGCTTAGTAAATAAAAGATTGCTCAAGTAGATAATCCACCAAGAATTAAACCAATAAACAAATAAGTCAAAGCATTGTAAATATTACTAAATGGACTATAATTACTATATTCTTGTAAACCAACAATTGCAGTAACCATTTGTGAAAAGAATACCAAAAATCCTCACAATTCAAATCAAATCAATGATAGTATTATCATTGAACCTTTGGTAAATACTTTTAAGCCTGATTTTTTAATTCGATTAGCATTGAAATAGAATATTCCCATGCAAAACATTGTGGCTATAACACATGGTGCTATTCCAACAATTTCATTAACTCTTCCAAAGATGCTATTAGTGTAAACTTGACCTAACAAATTGTATGCATTTGCACCATTTGATATATCAATTGTTGTTGAACTGACAGTTGGCAAGGCTCATGATACCAATGCATCATCAATTAGATAATCGTAAAATGCAGCTATAGTTAATAAAATAGCAATAATAAGAATAAAACTTATAGCTAGAAATAATTACTGCTTTTTTACTTGGACGATATACATCATTACTAGATTTTATTTGTTCAAATGATATTTTATTTTTTCTAAGAAGATAAGAATGGTTTTGGGAGTATCAAAATTTTTCTTTTAGCTTTTGCTTCTTTGACATACTTTTTCATTATATAAAAAGTGTTTTGTAAATTTAATGCTTAAAACTTAAATAAATGGTGATTATAGAATACAACATAAACTAATAATAGCAAACTTAAAAATGTGTTATAAACAAATATATGCATCAAAATTTATGCAACTAAAAAAAATTAAGTTTATTAAAATTTAACTATTTTAAATTACTTGCTTGGTTTTATAGTAAATAGCTAAGCCAGTAGCTCTATTCAAATATTTTGATCCAAATGTGTTAAGAAGATAGAAAATTGTTAAGAAACCACTAGCAATTAGTACACCAAATGTAACATCACTTAAATAATGTGCTCCTACCATTAGTCTTCCTAATGCAACTACTATAGTTCCAATAATTGCAATTGAGAAACATCATGCTCGAATTTTTTTAGTGTTATATGCTCTAACAGTCATTGGT
>CAZIEX010000026.1:0-8295 GCA_964538585.1 uncultured Mycoplasmatales bacterium
AAAAAGTTTGATTTTAATGAATTAAAATTAACCAAATTATCAATAAAAATTCTACTTATGGAAAAACATAAAGGATAATTCAGAAATAATTTTTACTAAAAGAAAAACTAGAAGAAACAAAGATCGATCAATCTTGCGATATGGTATAATCATGCAAGCCAAACCTTCTGTTACTATAAATCCTCCTAAATAGCTTGAAGATTGATGTATTAATCACTGACAAATAAAGCAATTCCATCAAAGGAGAATTGATAATTTGCAAAATAATTTATTGAATTTAAAAAACCAAAATTAGGGTGATAAAGTTAATACCAGAATTAATTATCTTAATATTAATCATTAAAAAAATAATGTAATTTAAATGTATTAAGCAAAGTTTGGAATTTAATTTCTGCATTATTTTCAAATACAAAAAACTAACAACTTTAATACAAATAATAGTTTTGTTGCTTGTTTGTTTTATATATCTTAATCCATATAATACGAGAGAAAAGAAAAAAAATAAAGGTAAACCGATACAAAACACAAACTGTACAATTTAAAGTTGTAATTTAAAAAAATTAAAAATTCTAAAAGTGATACTAGAAATTAAAGCTTATGATGAAGTTTTCAATTGATTAATTAATAACACTATCAATCGCATCATAGAAATAAAAAAGCAAAACAATGCAAAATTAGAATATTGAAAAAACAAAAAAAATAATAAATTTTTTATGACTCTCTTAATTATGAAAGAAAACCCCATTAACTATCTACTAAAAGTAGAAAAAGTCAAAAAATAATTATTTTCTAGTAATTTTTAATAACTTAAATAAATTTAATACTTAAACTAAGAATTAGATTTTTAAAGTTGTAATAAAATAAACTAAAAAGAAGACAGAAAAATATTAAAAAGTACCTAATTATAGGTACTTTAAATTTAAATATAAAAATTTAGAAATTTTAATTTAACTTGCTTTTTTAGCTTGCTTTATTGCTTTTCTAGAAAGACGACATTTACATTTTGGGCACATTCTCTTTTTAGAAAAAATTCAATAAATAATTCCAGGAACTATTCCTAAACATAATAAAACAATCAATAAAAATCTTTGTTTATTTGTTCGTCGCAATTTTACTTCTTTGTGACAACATGGACATATTATCTTTTTCATAATATTCCATTATATTTAGTTTTTAAAAAAATAAAGTAAATTTATTAGATTTTTTTAGAAAAAAATTTTTATGTTTTCCTTTACAATTTTACCTATGAACTTAGTAGTAATTATTGGGCAAATTCATTCAATTGAAAAGAACAAAGAAAAATCAAAAATTGAAATTGAAATGGATCATCCTTATTATGATCCTTCATTTTCAAATAAAACACTAATTCTACCTGTATCATTAAATACTGATATCTTCAAAAAGGATTTAAATCTTATGAAAAAAAGGATTGAAAATTGCTCTAAAAGCAAGATTAGAAATTCAAAACAACAATTTAGTTATAGTTGGAGAACGAATTAAATTCTTTTAGATTGATAATGTTTAGGATCTAAGTAACCCTTATCTTGCAAATACATTACTTTTGATGAAATAATGTCATCAGAGAAATGCCTCTTCATATACCATAGAGTCCATGATAAAATAATAGTTGATGAACAACAAACAACTATTAATGGATTAAACAAGAAAACAGTAATACTGTTGCTTGCACAAGAAGCACCAATCATTATTGCAGATACTGGTAAATTACAAACAATCCCTTGCATCAAAGCACAACAACACGCATTTAATGATCGACTTGTTGCTTGAAAAATAATTTGTCCACCAATAGTAAATGCATAAATTGGTAATTGGCCTAATGCTATGAATAGCATAAGTTGCGCAGTATTAAAATTTTCTGTGCTTGAATTAATATCAAATAAAGATAACATTTCTTTATTTAAAATTAATCCTATTAACAAAAGCATAAAAAGTCCATATATCAAACCAATGGACATAGCAATTCAATATGTTTGTCTAAATCTTTTTCAATTTTGCGCTCCATATAAATAAGAACACATAATTCTTGAACCTTGAATTGTTCCAAGAATTACTGGAAAAAATAAATTGTATATTGGGTTGACTGCCCCATAAAAATTAGTATATTGATTAGCTGTTACTCCACCAGTTGTAACCATTGGGATAATAACACTAGCTAATAAAAACACTTGTAATCATGTTGCTATTCCCATAGATAAGTTTCTTAAAAAAGAAGCCAATCCATTAGCAAAAATATTTCTAAATTGTGCTCAATCTCATTTATATTTTTTTAAATTTAAGGCAGAAAATTGTAATGCAGTATCATTGTTTCTATTCATAATTCATATTTGAATAAAATACCAAGTACAATTAAAAGTTCATCCAATAATTGTAGCACATGCACCACCTATCATTGCTAGTTGGGCAAAATAAATTAAAATAAAATCCAAAATTAGATTAACTAAGTTTGATACAATTGCAGCAATAACAACTATTTTTTGTTTACCTTCTGAAATAATTAGTAATGAAAGAAATGAATCAAAAGTAGATAAAATCATTCCACTTACAACTATATAAGCAAAATGATGAGAATATGTTTCAACCATTATGTTTGCTTTGGAATAAACATCATATATAATGTTATAACCATCCTGACCAACAATTTCTTCAATAGCATCTTTAGATTTAGCTAATTGTCCTAATGGATCTCCATTTTCTAAAGATGTTAGCCATCCACAACTTATTAGCAAGATAACAGTTACAATTAAACAAATTGCTATATTGCTATAAAACCCAATACATCAAGTCTTCTTAGCTCCTTCTATATCCATCTTTCCATTCATTCTTGAGAAAGCAACTGAAGTCCCGTTTGCTACTAATAAGGTAGTAGCATTAATAATAACAGTAACTGGAGCAGTATTAGCAACAGCTGACCGGACAATTAATTGGGAACTGTAATTAGTAATATCAATTCCTTGACCATTTAATGTGCTTACTAAATCTTGAAATTTACTATAAGTTTCATTTCCTATTAATGTTTCAAAGGGTTTATATAATGGAATCAATTTAGCCATCATAATTTGATCGCTAAAAGTGTATAAACAAGACATTAATGAAATAATCATTGATGGTAAAGAGATAATCAATACAGCTTTAATTATTGAAGTTTCAATAAATAATTTCTTTTGTCTTTTTTGTGTCTTAATAGCAAAAGATTGTCCAGCTGTTAATTTAGTAGATGGAACATTTTGAATCTTCACTTCTTGCTTTTTATTCATATGTCTTTTGCTAGAAAAAGATAAAATTACCAATTATTTTATATTTTTTAATTAACTTTTTTTAAGTTAATTAAAAGAAATTTTCATCAATTAATTATGAATTCTCTATTTTTAATGTATTATATTACTTAAAAGCAAACCGATACACTCGGATAAGTTGTAATATAATTCAAGGAGGAAAAATGCCAACTATTGCTCAATTAATTCGTAAAGAAAGAAAGCCTAAAGTTTATAAGACTAAATCTCCAGCTCTTTCTAAAGGATATAACTCACTAGCTAATAAAGAAACTCGTTTAGCTAATCCTTTAAAACGTGGTGTATGTACTCGTGTGGGTACTATGACACCTAAAAAGCCTAACTCGGCACTACGTAAATATGCCAAAGTTAAATTAACTAACCGTCAAGAAGTATTAGCATATATTGGTGGTGAAGAACACAATTTACAAGAACACTCTATTGTTCTTGTTCGTGGTGGTCGTGTAAAAGACTTACCAGGTGTTCGTTACCATGTTGTACGTGGTGTATACGATACACAAGGTGTTAATAACCGTAAACAACAACGTTCAGCATATGGTGCTAAACGTCCTAAAGGTGAATCTAAATAATTTAAAGAAAGGATAAATTATGCGTAAGAATCAAGCTAAAAAACGTGATCTTCTACCAGATCCTATATATAAATCAAAACTTGTTACTAAAGCCATCAATATGTTAATGTGAGATGGTAAAAGAGGACAAGCACAAAACATCTTGTATGGTGCTTTTGAAAAAATTGAAGAAAAAACTAAAAAACCTGCTATGGAAATCTTCAATGCTGCACTTGAAAATATCATGCCTACTTTAGAATTAAAAGTTCGTCGTGTAGCTGGAGCTAACTATCAAGTTCCTACTGAAGTTTCACCAGAAAGAAAAGTAACATTAGGTCTTCGTTGATTAATTCTTTACTCTCGTAATCGTAATGAAAAATCAATGTTAGAAAGATTAGCTAATGAAATTATTGATGCTTCCAATGGAATTGGAGCATCTGTTAAAAAGAAAGAAGATACTCATAAGATGGCTGAAGCTAACAAAGCTTTTGCTAACTTACGATTTTAGTAAAAGGAATAGGAAAATAATATTATGGCTAGACAATTCCCAATGAATATGTACCGTAATTTCGGTATTATGGCTCATATTGATGCTGGTAAAACTACCACATCTGAACGTGTATTATTTTTAACAAAAAGAATTCATAAAATTGGTGAGGTTCATGATGGTGGAGCCACTATGGACTGAATGGCACAAGAAAAAGAACGTGGTATTACTATTACTAGTGCTGCTACTCACTGTGTTTGAAAAGGACATGAATTAAATTTAATTGACACCCCAGGACATGTTGATTTTACAGTTGAAGTAGAACGTTCACTTCGTGTTCTTGATGGTGCTGTTACAGTTTTAGATGCTCAAAATAATGTTGAACCACAAACTGAAACAGTATGACGTCAAGCAAGTCAATATAATGTTCCTCGTATTGTTTATGTAAACAAAATGGATAAAGTGGGAGCTAATTTTGAAGAAGCAGTTGTTGCTTTAAAAGAAAAATTAGGAGCTACTGGTGTTGCTATTCAATTACCAATTGGAGCTGAAAATGATTTCAAAGGTCTTATTGATCTTGTAGATATGAAAGCTTATTACTACAAAGATGGAGATGAACAAGAAATTCCTGATATTCATGATATTCCATCTGAACTAGTTGAAAAAGCTAATAAACATCGAGCAATTATGCTTGATAATATTGTTCCATTTGATGATGCAATCATGGAAAAATATTTAAATGGTGAAGAACTTACTATTGATGAAATTAAGTTGTGTATTCGTAAAGGTACTATTGCATGTGAAATTTTCCCAATGATTTGTGGTTCATCATTTAAAAATAAAGGTGTTGCTAAAATGATGGATGCAGTTGTTGATTTCTTGCCTTCTCCTTTAGATGTTCCTGCTATTAAAGCAGAAACTGATGATGGAAAAGAAATAATTGTTAAACCTGATGATAATGAACCATTTGTTGGTTTAGCATTTAAAGTAGCTACTGACCCATTTGTTGGACGTTTGACATTTGTGCGTGTATATTCTGGTGTATTAAAATCAGGTAGTTATGTAATGAACACTAACAAAGATACTAAAGAACGTATTTCTCGTTTAGTTAAGATGAACTCTAATGCTCGTGAAGAAGTATCTGATGTATGTGCTGGAGATATTTGTGCAGTTATTGGTTTAAAGAGTACAACTACTGGTAACACATTAGCAGATGAAGGTATTGATATTAAACTTGAATCAATGAAATTTGCTGAACCAGTTATTTCTTTAGCAGTTGAACCTAAAACAAAAGCTGATCAAGAAAAAATGTCAATTGCTTTAAGTAAATTAGCTGAAGAAGATCCTACATTTAGAACATATACTAATGAAGAAACTGGTCAAACTATTATTTCAGGTATGGGTGAATTGCACCTTGATATCATTGTTGACCGTATGCGTCGTGAATTTAATGTTCAAGTAAATGTTGGTGCTCCACAAGTTGCTTACCGTGAAACATTTACTAAGGAAGGATCAGCAGAAGGTAAATATATTAAACAATCTGGTGGTCGTGGTCAATATGGACATGTTGTTGTTAAATATGAACCAAACCCTACTAAAGGATTTGAATTTGTTGATGCAATAGTTGGTGGAAAAATTCCAAAAGAATATATTAAATCAATTAATAATGGTATTGTTGAAGCAACTAAATCTGGTCCATTAGCAGGTTATCCATTAATTGACATTAAAGCAACTGTTTATGATGGTTCATACCACGAAGTTGACTCAAGTGATATGGCTTTCAAAATTGCTGCTAGTATGTCATTAAAAGAAGCTGCCAAAATTTGTGGTCTAGTTTTACTAGAACCAATTATGACAGTTGATGTTACTGTTCCAGAACAATATTTTGGTGACACTATGGGAGATATTTCTTCTCGTCGTGGAAACATTATTGGTACAGAGCAAAAATCTAATGCTCAAATTATCAAAGCAGAAGTGCCTTTAAAAGAAATGTTTGGCTATGCAACTGACTTACGTTCATTTACACAAGGTCGAGGAACTTACATTATGCAATTTAGTCATTATGCACAAGCTCCTAAGAGTGTAACTGAAGAAGTTGTTAAGTCAAAAACTTCTACTAGTAAATAATAAATAACTAAAAACAAAATAAAAAAGTAGGGAGTGACCCTACTTTTTTTTCTAATTAATTAGAAATGATTTAAATCAATGAATATTAATAAATAAATAGAAATAGGAGGTATTTAAATGAATTAATTATAAATGTATTAAGCAAGCAAGCAATCTATGTTTATTCTATTTCTAGAACAAATTTCTCAAATAGGACAAACCAACCAACACAAAATTAAATTTAAGAAAGGAGTCAATAAATATGAAAAGAAATATCTAGATAATTACTTATACTAAAAAAGATTTAACAATAACTTGACGATTGAAAAGTATATTTTAAAAACAAAAAAATACAAGATTTGAAAGACAATTAAGCATTTAGCTCAAATTGCCCCCACACATAGTGTGGGATTTTATTATAAATAAATATTCCTTAATTTATATTTGTTTTCGAAGTTTAATGTCTAGTTTGATTTAATCATTCTTCATAAGTCATATTTCTTTTTCCACTATTATGTTTAATGCACAACAATTGTGCATTGTCTTTAGTGGTTGTCCCACCTTGAGATCATGGTTTTTTATGATCAACTGTTAATTCTTTGTAATTGTTAACATTACAATTTGAATGTTGACAATGTCTATGAAGATTGAATAATTGAGATTTAATTTCATCATCAAATAATCTTCGAAAATCTACTTTGATATTATGAAGGTAAAGATTACCCATAGCAATTTTATGCTCATTTATATTCCATTTTTGTATATCATTAGGAACTTTTGCACCTTCTTTATAGAATTCAATACATATTTGTGGATTGTGATTATTTTGAACAATAAATCTGCTATTTGTAATGCAATTTCTCTTTTTAATTTGTCATATGCTTGTAGAATCCTTCCAGTTAATTCTAATTTATATTCAAATGATCAATGATCAGAATCAAAATCATTATTTCTGACCATATCAAGGTCATGTCTAATTTTTAATGCTTATGAATTAGAATCAGTTCAGTCTAATACTCCAAAATATAGGTATAGATATAAAATCGCTTCTTCACCTCTTCCGATTTCTCTAGAAAATTTGTCATGTACTAATGCAAATTGTTTTAATCATTCCTCAAATTGATTAATTCATTTTCCATAATGTAATCCTCTAATACATTCATATGGTGTTAATGGAACACTGTTTGTATTAATTAAATCAAATGATCTTGTTTCTAATTCCCTGCCACCTTCATGCACAACTATATCAAATGAATAATTTAATAGTTCATTTTGCATATCTTCTGATAATGTGTTTCAAGTTTTAGACCCTATTTCTTTTAAAATAGTAGAAACAGCAATATGTTCATTGTTATTTTGTTTAACAAAATAATAGATACTTAAGATTCTTTGCTTACCATCATGGATATTGTAATCATTTTCACTATTCTTTCAAAAAAATAGAGCTGGTAACTGGATTTTTTTAGATAGTATACTTCGAATTACATTTCCTGCTTTTGTAATTTCACCATTGTCTACTTTTTGAGTTATATTGTTATAAATAAATTGACGTTGAGTTGTAACATCATAGTGAAGTTGATTATTATCAATCATTTCTATTAATTCTCTAACTGTTTTTTTCATATTATTTTATCCTCCTTGCAAGTATTCCTGCAAATAATAATTTGTTGTCGTATTTGAAATCTGATGTTGATATTTTTTGATTATTATGTTTAGAAAAATCTATAGGAAATAAATCTTTATTGCAATTAATTCACTTAATAAATGCTGTTCCATATCATTCAAAATTTCTACCATCTAAATAATCTAATGCACCTACTGATGCATAAAATCATCCATAATA
>CAZIEX010000027.1:0-8291 GCA_964538585.1 uncultured Mycoplasmatales bacterium
GTAGTATCAGTTAATAGGGTAATTGATTGTAAAAAATCATTCAAAGTAGCATTTTCATTTTCAAATTCATATTCTTTAATTGAATGAACTAATTCATCCAAGTTTTTCATTCGTGAAATCACATCATTAGGAAGTTCATATGAAGACAAGTATTCTTCATATCTAACTTCTTTAATAACTATTTGGGCAATTTCATTTGGCGTTTTATTGATTGTTATTGACTTCAAATGATTAATAAATTTGAAGAAATCATTTATTTTTGAACTATCTCAATTTATGTCTGGATGTGATTCTTTGGTAAAGTGTAAAACTTCGGTGAATTTCAAGTGATGATCTAATGCATATTGATTTATTCTGTTAATGGTAGTATCACCAATTTTACGATTAGGAATATTAATAATTCTTCTAATCGCTAATTCATCATCAATATTGTTGATCAAATATAAATAAGCAAGAATATCTTTTATTTCTTTTCTTTGATAAAACTTGACTCCACCAAAAATGATGTATGGAATATTTTCGTTTAATAAAGCAATTTCAATAAATCTTGAAAGGTAATTAGCACGATACAATATCACTATATCTGAATATTTATATTTCCGGGTTTTAACTAATTCTTTAATTTTATTAGCGACAAACTTCCCCTCTTCATGTTGAGTATCACCTAAATAATATGTAACTTGTTCATCATTTTGATTATCAGTTACCAAATTCTTTTCATATCGATTTACATTATGGGAAATAAGTTCATTTGCCACATCAAGAATATAAGGTGTTGAACGATAATTTTTGTTTAAAAAAATTATTTTTGTGTTATTAAATGTGTGTTCAAAATCTTTAAAAACACCACTATAAGCTCCACGTCATTCATAAATTGTTTGGTCTGGATCACCAACAGCAAAAACATTTTGATTTTTATTAACAATATTGGTTAAAATTTCAAATTGTAATTGATCAGTATCTTGGAATTCATCAACCAAAATATAGTCAAATTTTTTAGATCATTTTAGAGCAACTTCTGTATTTGAAAGTAACAATTTATTGCAAACAATTATTAAGTCATTAAAATTCAACCAATTGTTTGCCATTTTTCTTTTTTGATATTCTTGATAAATTCCTTTGATGTAACCTTTATCTTCATTATTGAATAAATGATTTTTTTTAATATAAGAATCAATAGATGGTGTTGATCGATATGATAAAGATCAAATATCTTTATCATCTTTTGCAGTTTCAATCTGTATTTCATCTATAAAACTAATCATTAGTTTTGGTTTACATCTCTTACCAAAAGTACTATTAATATTTCAATCATGATATATTTGTTTAATTAATGAAATCTTTTCCTCTTCATCTAGAATACGAAAATCTCTTTTACCATTTTTTAATTGATCGATATCTTCTCTTAGAATCCTTAGACATAAGCTATGATATGTACATATTAATGAGCGAGAATGATAGTTAAGCATCATATCAATTCTTTGACGCATTTCTCTGGCAGCAATATTTGTAAAAGTAATAGCAAGGATGCGATGTCCTGGGCAACCAATATTATCTATTAAGTATGCAATTCTAGTTGTCAAAACTCTAGTTTTACCACTTCCTGCTCCAGCGACAATTAACACAGGTCCTTCAGTTGAAGTGACTGCTTCTTTTTGTTCTCTATTAAGATTTAGTTGATTAACATCTACCATATAATAATGTAGGAATTTATTCTTCAGAATTATTATCTAAAGAATCAATGGTATCATGAACTGAATCAATTACTGCTCCTGGCAATGATAAGTTTCTCTTTAACTTACGGTTTTTTTGGTTTTTTAATTCATTTTCTTTATCACTACCAGAGATATCAATAAGTTTGACAACAACAGTATTACTAATTTTGTCTGAAAATGCTTGATGACCTGAATGTATTGCAACAGAAATGACATTAAGTATTGCTACTAGTCCAGCAATTGTAAATAAAGATGCAAAAATTATTGCATAAGAATAGTATGAATTAGATGAATCATATTTAAACATTAGCTGAATAATTTGGTTAGCATTGTATGGTCCGTTATTGGTTACATAACCAACAATAAATAGCGTGATAGCAAATGATAATTCTACTAAACTAATTATTCCTCATACAAAAAATTCCTTTTTAAATAAGTTCCATATAAAGCGAGAACATATCTGGTTATATATAGCTAATTTAAAAATTTTTTTACCAAGTGTTTGTCCTTTTCAAAAATATGGTAAAAAAATAAAGTATAGAATGTAACAAACAATGCATAACAATGCAAATAACAAATATCTAAATGGTTGTTGAACATAAAAACCACTAAGCGTTCCATCAAAACCCTTATCAGTTAGAAAAACCAAGCAAGCCCAACCAATACTTAAAATTAACAAAAAAATAATATCAAGAAAACGAGCAAAAATTCTTTCAGATGCTTTTGCTAAACCAAACCTTGCTTTCTTTTTAGAATTATCTTCTTGTTTTTTTATCATACTTTAATTTATTACATATTTTTTTCAAAGATGATATTCCTTTAAAATCTTTTAAATAATCAACAATAATAGGATTATCAAATTGTAATCGAGAATTTAAATACTTATTTTTCTCTCACTCAGGAAGATCGGTATTTAAAAATTCAAGTGCATTCTTAATTCCAATTTTTAAAGAATTGTTTTTATGATGATAAAATTTACAATAAATTAGAATTAAAAACTTAAAAAGTATTGTCCTAATAAAAATATAGTCAAAAATATCTTTGTACTTAAGGTAAATTTTTGAATCTTTGTATTTGTTTAAAAGAACAGAAATTTGATTTATTAAATCATACAAATTGTATGATGGGTTATTTACAAATGCAATTTCAGCAATTGATTCATCTATAGTATCAATTTGTTTCAAATAAATATAAGTTTCAAAATTAAATAATAATGAATAATGGACAAAAGGAACAAAACAAATATTATTTTTACTTAGAAAATCAACAGAATATATTTTATTAGTGTAATTTTCTAAAAAGTAGTTAAATATTAGATTAAGTGTTTGTGTTTTGCTAAATTCATTAAGATTATTGTGTGATATGTGAGAATAAACTCCAAATAAAATTACATTTGGATTTTTCCCTTCAGCAAATTTTGCTTTTATTTTAGACACAAAATTAGGCTTAAAAATAACATTAGGAGCACAAAAATAAACATAGTCTTCTTTAGGTAGATTACCTAAAATAGTGTTAAAGCAAAAAGAATGACCAGCAGGTTCATTTAAGCTCATAAAATTAACATTTTTAAATTGGGAAATTGTGTCCAATTTACTAAGTAATTTATGAGCTTCTTTATTCATATTATCATCAATAAAAACAATATTAAAGTTTTTGTCTTCTTGTTCACAAAGACTTAAAATAGAATCTTTAATTGTTTTGTAATTACTTTTAATATGATAAACAATATTAAGTTTAGGCATTAATTTTTAATATCCTTTTCATTTCTTTTTTGATTGTTATTTTTATCTTCTTCTTTTTCTTTTTTCTTAAATGGATTATCAAAAAAATCATCTAAATTAAAATTGTCTATAGAATCAGCTAATAAAGAAGTTATTTTTTTAGCCATTTCAGTCATTCTTTCATCTGTTGAGAAAAATCTATCAATAATTTGACATAATCATTCTTCAAAATTATCACTAAATTCATTAGTAAAAGCATTAGGATGTTTGTTTTTTTCTTCTTTAAATTTGACAAATTGATCTTTAATTTTGTCAAGAGTTGTTTGGTAAATTTCGATTTTAACTTTTTTTTGGTCCATAACTATATTCTAATTAGATATTATAATATTGTCTATATATAGGAAACCATATGATTGATATAAAATTGTTGCGTGAAAATTTTGATGAGATTACCAAACGAATTCGTACCCGTGGTAAAAAATATGAACAGGTAGATGATTTTTTAGAACTTGATAAAAAATATCGAGATCTAATTACTAAGATTCAAAAGAATAATGCAGTTCGTAATGAAAAAAGCAAATTAGTTGGTCAAATTTTAAAATCTGATCCAAAACAAGCAGAAGAAATAAAAAAAGAAATTCGTACATTAAATGATCAAATTGATAAAGATAAGAAACAATCTGAAAAAGTTTTAAATGATCTAAATGAAATTCTTTGAAGTATTCCTAATATTCCTGACAAATCAGTAAATGTAGGCATAGATGAAAATGATAATAAAGAAATTCATCGATGAGGAGAACCAACAAAATTTGATTTTAAACCTTTAGCGCATTGAGATTTAGCTAATAAATTACACTTATTTGACATTGAAAGAGCAATTAAATTATGTGGATCTCGTTACATTATTTATACAGGCGCTGGAGCTAGATTAATTAGAGCATTGTGCTGATATACTTTGGAATTTAATATGAATCATGGATTCTATGAAATGCTTCCCCCAGTATTAGTTAAATCTGATGCATTGTATGGTACAGGACAATTACCTAAATTTGCTGAAGATTTGTATAAGATGCGTGAAGGAAATTGATTATCTCCAACTGGTGAAGTACAAATGACAAATTATTATGCTAATGAAATTTTAGAAGAGAAAGATTTACCTAAACATTTTACTTGTAATACATCTTGTTTTAGAAGTGAAGCAGGATCAGCTGGTAAAGATATAAAAGGTGTAATTCGTCAACATCAATTTTATAAAACTGAAATGGTAATTTTATGTAAAGAAGAGGATTCTTGGAAAGAACATGAATTTATGACTCGTAATGCTGAGGAAATTCTTGAATCTTTAAATTTACCTTATCGTCGTATTTTATTATGTACTGGAGATATGGGTTTTAGCTCTGCTAAAACATATGATTTAGAAGTATGATTACCTTCTTATAACACTTATAAAGAAATTTCAAGTTGTTCTAATTGTTTAGATTTTCAAGCTCGTAATATGAAATTAAGGTATCATGATAAAAATAAAAAGATACATTATTGTCATACATTAAATGGTTCTGGATTAGCAATTGATCGTTTGTGAGCAGCAGTAGTTGAAAATTATCAACAAAAAGATGGGTCAATTAAAATTCCTGAACCTTTAAGAAAATACTTTAATAATGCAGAATACATTAAATAAGAAGCATAATCATAAAGGTTTGTTTATAACTTTTGAAGGAGTTGATGGTGCTGGAAAAACTACAATTTTGACAAAAGTTCATGAATGATTAAATAAGCAATTAAAAAATGAAGTAGTAGTAACTAGAGAACCAGGTGGTAAAAACAACATCATTGCTGAAGATATTCGCAATATTTTATTGAATCATTTAGATTGTAAAATTGACTACCGAGCAGAAGCTTTATTATTTGCTGCATCTAGAGCACAACATGTTAGTGATTTTATTTTACCTAATTTAAAACAAGGGAAAATTGTGTTGTGTGATCGTTATTTGCATTCATCTCTTGTATATCAAGGCTATGCTAGAAAACTAGGAATCCAAAATGTAATGAAAATAAATGAATTTGCTATTCAAAATGTATTTCCTGATTTAGTTATTATTTTAATGTTGACTCCTACACAAAGTAAGAAACGAATTTATCAAAGTAGAAAAGAAAAACTTGATCGTTTAGATCTAGAAAATGATCTAATTAATAAAACTTACTCTGGATATAAGAAAATGATTGCTGAAGCTCCTAAAAATTTAGTTGTAGTTGATGCATCCAAACATATTGATGAAGTGTTTGCAAGTGTTCAAAAAATTTTGATTAAATTTTTAAAGAGAAATAAATATGTTATCACAGATTGTTAATTTAAAAGAAAAACCCCATAGTGTTATTTTTATTGAAACTAAATTTTGTGATGTTAAGAAGACAATTAATTGTTATTTAAAATCATTAGTCTGCACTAAGATTCCTTTTTGTGATAAATGTA
Source organism: uncultured Mycoplasmatales bacterium (assembly GCA_964538585.1). GTDB lineage: Bacteria > Bacillota_I > Bacilli_A > Mycoplasmatales > Mycoplasmoidaceae > Malacoplasma_A. Next base: position 5,907 of record CAZIEX010000027.1, read on the forward strand.
AAGAATGTTTAAAAATTGAAAATAACAGTTATTTTGATTTAGTTTATTTGGATGGGTATGATCATTCGATTAAAAAAGATGAAATTTTGGAAATCCAAAATAAATTTTCACAATCATCATTTGAAGCTGCTAACAAAAAAATCTATGTGATTTATGGTGTTGAAAACACCACTAAAGAAGGATTAAATTCTTTATTAAAATTTTTAGAAGAACCACCTACTACAAATAATATATATGCAATATTTACAACTAAAAACTATAACAAAATATTACCAACTATAAAAAGTCGTTGCATTGCATTTTTTTTAGATTCTAATAAACAAGATTTTGTGAATAAATTGAATAAAACAAAATTTTCAAATGAAAATATTCAAATTATTTTAAGTTTGTTTAATAACTATGAGGAATTTAAAAAAGAATATGATTCTGGAGAATATTCTCAAATAATGAATTTTATTAAAAAACTTGATAAGTTTTATGATGATCCAACCTATTTATTAGATCTTTTAAATGAATTTAAGAAATATGACTATAGTTTTATCAAAAAGATTTTACAATACTTGAAAATATTGAGAAAAGATAATAACGCTCTTCAATTATCAAAATTATCACAAGTAATAAATTTGTCACCTAATAAAACTTTAATCTTTAATGAGCTGATAAATATTGTTAAGGAGAAACAAAATAATGAATAGTTTTAATACTACAATCGTTGCTCTTGCCACTGCACCAATAACTAGTGCTATTCATTTAATTCGTTTATCTGGTCCAGATGCATATGCAATAATTAACAAATTAGTAAAAAATCCAATTAAAAAAGAAAGTTATAAATGCAATTTAGTTAAACTTTATGATGGTAATAATTTTATAGATAATGTTATTCTTATTAAATATGTAAATCCTAAGTCATATACTGGTGAAGATATGATTGAAATTTCATGCCATGGTTCAACTTATATTGCTAATTTGATTATTGCAACATTAATTAAAAATGGTGCTACATTAGCAACAAATGGTGAATTTACTAAAAGAGCATATCTTAATCAAAAAATTGATTTACTACAAGCTTCTGCAATCAATAATGTTATTAATTCTCAATCCAAAGAATCATTAAAAATAGCACATAAAGGTATAGATAAAACATTATCTAAGAAAATTGAGAAAATTGGCAAACAATTATTTTTATTAATTAGTCAATTAGAAGTTAATATTGACTATCCAGAGTATGATGATGTTCCTAATTTATCTAAAGATGAAATTTTGAAGATAATAAGTTCACTTATTAAACAAATTAGTTTAATTATTAGTTCAACTAAAATAGCTCAACCAATAATCAATGGAATTAATGTGGCAATTATTGGTAAACCAAATGTTGGTAAATCTTCTTTATTAAATGCATTGTTAAATCAAGATAAAGCTATTATTTCAAATGTTCCAGGTACAACCAGAGATTTATTACAATATTCAGTTAGAATAGGAGATTTATTGTTTAATTTTATTGACACTGCAGGCATACATCATCCAACTAATAAAATTGAAAAAATAGGTATTAATATTGCTAAAAAAACCATAAAAAATTCAGATTTAATTTTATTTGTTTCAATTGCTAATAAAGAATTTGATCAAGAAGAGAACACTATTTTAAGATTAATAAAAAACAAACAATATTTATTAGTTAAAAATAAATCCGATCTTTTAAAGACCAAAGCAAAAAAAAATAATAAATTTATTTATATTAGTGCTAAAAATAAAGAAATATCTAGTTTACTAGATAAATTAACTAATTTTAAATTAAGCAATTCATTACAATATGATTTAATTCTTCCATCAATTCAAAATCTACACAAAATTGAAAGTGTTAATCAAATTTTAAATTATTGTAAAGAACAACTTTTGATAAATCAGCCTATTGACTTATTATTAGAAGATTTACATAAAGCTCATCAAAACATCTTAGAAATTTTGGGTCAAACCCAAAATATAGATTTTATTGAGGGATTATTTAAGTACTTTTGTGTCGGTAAATAATTGATACAAATAGCAAAAATAAGTTGCAAAATTCTTGACTAATTGAATTAACTTAATTCATTAAAAGTATTAGTACATCAGTTTTTAAATTACTTAGAACTATTCATACCACAAGTTAGAAATTCAACTTGTTTTAATTACATCCTATTGGGAGATTTATCTTTGTTTCTTCTAGTTTTCCTTTTAGCAAAAATTATTTTAGAATTGTCTTTTATATTTTTCGTAAGTTGAGTCCATTCAATAATAATATATTTAAATCAAATTTAAAAAAATTTTTATAGATAAAAACAATAGTTATATGAAATATTGATATATTTTCTTTTTTTACTACATAAATATGAAAATTTAAAAAGTTTT
>CAZIEX010000028.1:0-7548 GCA_964538585.1 uncultured Mycoplasmatales bacterium
CTGTTTGTGATCCATACCAAACTATTTATGAATTACGTGGAGCTTATAGTTGTGTCTTTAAAGATTTTGAACACACTTTTAATAACACAAAAATAATTTTTCTTAACAAAAATTACCGTTCAACACCATATATTCTTGATGTAGCCAATGAGCTTATTTCTCATAATGTAAATCGATATGAAAAAAAATTAGTAACTGATAATCAAAATGATGAACAAGTTACATATTATTTAGGTGATTCTCAACATGAAGAAGGAAAATTTGTCGCTAACAAAATTAAAGAATTAATTAAGTCTCAAAGATACAAATATTCTGATATAGCAATATTGTATCGCAATAATTATCTATCAAGATTTGTTGAAACTGCTTTCTTAAATGAAAATATTCCATATACAATTTTTGGTGGAGTTAAATTTTATCAAAGAAAAGAAATTAAAGATATTCTTGCTTATCTATATTTAATTAACAATAGTGAAGATGAACTAGCTATCAGAAGAATTATTAATATTCCTAATCGAAAAATTGGTGATAGTACCATTAATAAAATAAATCAATATGCACTAGATCACCACTTAAAATTCACTGATGTTTTACACTTTAGTAAAGAATCACATCCAGACATAAATTGAGATAGTTCAAAAATAAATAATTTCTTTAAATTAATTAATCATTTAAAGTCTATAACAATCAATAAATCTCCAAATGAAATTGCTCAAACAGTTATAAAAGAAATAAAATATGAAGAATATTTATCTTCATATGAACTGCCTGAAGATGTAATTTCACGAATGAAAAATTTGGATGAATTAGTTCATTCAATTAAAGAATATGAATTTGAGAATGAAAATGCAACTTTAAATGGTTTTTTACAATCAGTTACATTATTAACTGATACTACAAATAATGATAATTTAGCTCATAACAAAAATAATGTAGCTTTGATGACAATTCATGTTGCTAAAGGAACTGAAATGCCTGTTGTTTTTATTATTGGACTTTATGATCATGTTTTTCCAAATGATCGTGGTTTATTTGATAATTTCGAAGAAGAAAGAAGAATTGCTTTTGTAGGAATCACTAGAGCTAAAGAAAAATTGTTTTTAACATCCAATAAAGGTGATTCCTATGTTGGAAGGTTTTTTCCTTCAGTATTTATTGAAGAAATTGGTGATAAACATTTAAAAAAAATAACTAGTCATTTTGATAGTATTAGTGAAGCTGATCTATCATGGTATGACTCAAAAAAAGAAACTGATTACAATCAAATGTACTCTAAAAAAGACACTAATATAAGTGTTAATGATACTATAGTTCATACAATTTTTGGTTTAGGTGTTGTTTTAGAAGTTGATGGTGAATTTATTAAAGTTGCTTTTAAACATCCATATGGTCAAAAAACTTTAATTAAAAATCACAAATATATAAAACGAGTAAAGAACTAGTTTTTTTTGCCACCAACTAGTTTTGCATATTCATATTGATATTTAGTTTTTAATTTTTTGATAGCTTTTTTATTGTTTTCTATTTTTGAATTAATAGCTTTAATTTTAGCTTGTGATAGAGATAAATCTGTAAGCAATTTAGATAAATTTTGCTTATTTGTTTTTAATTGTTGCTTTATTTTTTGGTAATCAGCAATATATTTTTGCTGAAGTGCATCAATTTTATGATTTAAAATTTCTTTTTCATTCATTTTATTTGAATAACTGTCAAGTGTTTTTTCATTAACATATTCTTGATGAATAGGATCAAACTTTACATGTTTATAAACATGAACATTAATCATATAGTAAATAGAAATTAAAAAAATTCCACCAATAAAATTTCCAATTGTAGCAGGTATGATGCAGTCATAAAATAATTTTCCTACATTACTACCAGTTAACATTAGACTTGAACCTATAAGCGCTTCAAGTCCAGTGGATAAAATAGTAATAAATCCAGCCAAAGTAGATATAAACATATCAGCTACAATATGTTGATATCCTGATAAAACAAACACAGTAATAAAAACAATTATTATTAATACAGATGCTGCTTTATTTTCTAGCATTACTCAAGCCATTACAGATCCTAAAACAAGGATGTTACACAAAATTGCAGCTAATAGATTTTGTCATCATGACATTGTAATTTTGCCCATAGCAAATGTCATAAATTGAGCAGTTACATCATTTGCTTGAAATTTAGAACCATCAGTTGTAAATATTGGTAATAATGCTATGAATAATGCACATAAAATGCAACCTAAATAATTACCAACAAAAGTAATCATAAGATCATAAGCTAAATATTTTCATTTAGTTCTTTTGTGAACACAACTAATAAATCCCATACAGTTCCCAGTGAAAAAACTTCCACTAAATAAACAGCATGAAATCAAAGCAAAACTAAATAAAAACTGAACCAATTACTTTAGAGATAACTTTTAAAGCAGCACTATCATCTACACCAGCATCACATATCATGATTAATGTAGCAGTATAAGCTAAACCAATTAAAATTCCACCCAAAAATGCAGAGAAAAATTGTTTTCAAACTGATTGTGTTAATTTTTTTATTCCATAATTTTCTAAAGCTATTGCACTATTATGCATGATTCTCCTTTAAAGAAATATAAGCAATTAAATATAAATGATACTTAATAATTTTAGGTTTAAAATGAGAAATTTGCTCTCATTTAATTTTTGCTAACATATTATTCAAACTTAAACCATAAGCTTTGATATAAGCTTCTAAACAAACTCATTTTTCTAAAAAAGACAAATTATTCATTTCTTTAAACACATTAGGGAATCGATTTGTTATTTCTTTTTCATTTATGTTGACTTGATTTTGCATATCAATACCAATAGGGTTTTTGCTTACAATAAAACAATAGTAGTTATCTATATGACTAATAGAAAAAAATAATTCATTGTTTTTATATAACTTTTTTTTGTTTTTATTAAGCACTAAAGAATTAGGTGAAATATTAAAGTTTTGTTCAATTAATCAAATTAATAAGCAAAAGCAATAATTTGTTAATCTTCTTTGCTCATTGTCAACAATTATTCTCTTTTCTTGCAAATCTTGAAAAACTTTTTGATATTGCTTATTAGTAAAATCTACTGTTCTAATTTTCTTAGTATTAATTAAGCAAACTTTTTCAAAATTTAACTTCTGTTTTTTGAAAATAGGTTTTATTTTCTTCATTTTTTATATGTCATAACATATAATAACTATATATCTAATATAAGGAGAAAAAAATGCAAAAATATCGAATTGAACATGATTCATTAGGTGAGATGCAAGTACCTAATGATGCTTTATGAGGTTCTCAAACCCAAAGAAGTCTAAAAAATTTTAAAATTGGTCATGAAATTGTATCTCTTGATCTAATTAAAATGACTGCTATTATAAAATCAGCTTGTGCTACTGCCAATGAAAAATGTGGTAAATTAGATGCTAAACGAGCAGAACTAATTCGTCAAGCATGTAAAGAAATTTATGAAGGAAAATTAGATAAACATTTTCCTACATGTGCTTACCAAGCAGGTAGTGGTACTCAAACTAATATGAATGTTAATGAAGTAATTGCTCACCGTGCTAATCAAATAGCAAAAAAACAATTAATTCATCCTAATGATCATTGCAATATGTCACAATCTACTAATGATGTATATCCAACTGCAATGAATTTAACTGCTCTATACTTGATTAATGAAAAATTGTTTCCAGCAGTTGATAATTTAATTGCTTCAATGAAAACGCTTGAAACAAAATATAAATCATTAATTAAAATGGGTCGCACACATATCCAAGATGCTTTACCAATAACTTTTGGACAAGAAGTATCAGGTTGAAGATTTGCTTTAGAAAACTCTAAAAAAATGATTAATAATACTTTACCATTCTTTTATGAATTGAATATGGGTGGTACTGCTGTTGGTACTGGAATGAGTGCCCCACTTAAAAAAGGATATGACAAATATTGTGTGGCTGCTATTAATACATTATTAAAAACCAATAAATTTAAAGTTACACCAAATAAATTTCATGGTACATGATCTAAAGATAATTTTGTTTTCTGTCATGGTGCTATCAAAGCAATGGCTATGAATTTATACAAAATTGCCCAAGATGTAAGATTCTTAGCTTCTGGCCCTCGTTGTGGCTTTGGTGAAATCAATATTCCACAAAATGAACCTGGTAGCTCTATTATGCCAGGAAAAGTAAATCCAACTCAATGTGAAAGTATGGCAATGATTTGCTGTCAAGTTATGGGCCATGATAATGCTATTAGTATGTTAGCTAGTCAAGGTAATTTTGAATTAAATACTTTTGGTACAGTGTTGATGCAAAACTTTATTCAATCAGTTACTTTATTTGCTGATATGATTAATTCATTTAACAAAAATTGTGTTGCTGGTATTACTGTTAATAAAGAAAAGATGCAACACAATGTTGATAATTCATTAATGTTGGTTACAGCATTAAAAGAAGAAATAGGATATGAAAAAGCAGCTGAAATTGCTCACTATGCATATCACCACAATATTTCTCTAAAAGAAGCTGCTTTGGCTTTAAAATATGTAACTGATAGTGAATATGACAAAATAGTTGATCCTAAAAAAATGATTTAATAGTTTAAATTCATTCAACGAATAAAAAGTTAAGTGTCTCAAAACAAACTGCAGGTAAAATAGGCTTATTTGGTGCTATATGCTTAATCATTAGTGCAGTTGTTGGTATTGGGGCATTTTTTAAAAATGGTAGTGTTTTTAAAAATAATAATGGCAATGCCATAGGTGTTTTATTGTCATGAATTATAGCAGCATGTATTGCTTTATTTACTGCATTTAGTTTTGCTGAGGTTGTTACTTGTAACAAAAACAAAAAACTTACCAATGCTGGTTTGGGTGAATGAGCTAACCAACTTTGTGGGTATAACTTAGGACGAGGTGTCAAAATATGACAACCATGTTTCTATTACATCATTAAAGTTTTTGCAATGGGAATGTTTGCTGCTGCAGCAATGTATGAAATTGTATTTTCATTAAATTCTGAATCAGATTGATTCCAACATAACACAATGATTGTTGTTATGTTTAGTGGTTTGATTTTAATTGCTTTATTCATTTTCTTAACATACTTTCCCCAAAAATTTGGACAGGGATTTAGTAAATTCACTACAATTGTCAAATTTATTCCATTTGCAGCAATTATTTTAATTAGCTTGATATTTGGTATTATTTCAGCAAATGGTGGTTTATGAACTGGACATTATGAATATGTAGATGGAGCTAGTGGTAAATTTAGCATTACAGGTATTTTTGAATCCATACCTGCAATTTTATTTGCTTTTGATTCATTCTTAGTTATTGGTAATGTTGCAAAAGATGTAAAAGACAGTAAGAAAAATGTTTCATTAGCTGTAGTAATCTCTATGATTATTGCTGCAAGTTTAGAATTATTAATTACTATTTCTGAAATTACTATTGGAACTGGTGACCCATATAAAGTATTTTATATTGTCTTTGGTGATGGAACACTATATAAAATCTCAGTTGCAATCCTATCTATGTTTATTCTTATTGCTGCTCTTGGGGTATTAAATTCTTTAACTATTGCTGGTATATATACAATGCAAAGTAGTATTAATCATGAAATTCTTTTTGGAAGTCGAAGAATTAAACAATTTAGAGCAAACAATCCAATTATTCATGGTGTTATTTATTTTAGTTGTTTTATTTTTGCTTTCTTTTTAGCAATTTCAATACCATCAATGATTCTAAACACTGAACAAATTTTTGATGGAATTAGTAATTTAGCTATTCTCTTCTTCTTTGCTATTTATGCAACAGTTGTCTTATTTACTTTTATTAATCGATTCACTAAAAAAGTAGAAGTAAATAAATTCTTTTTGTTTTACCCATCAGCTATTATTTCAATAATTGGTTGTTATTTTGCTTTTGGGTATTGTGCTTTTTATCAATTCTTCATTGAAGTAATCAAAAGCCCAACTGGTACATCATCTAATTCATGAGGATTAGCTTTTTTAGCAAATGCTAGAAGCACTTCATTAATTAATTGACAATGTGCTGCTGTGTTTTGAGCAGCTGCTATATGTTTTATTGGTTTACCATTTTTAAATGATCTATTAATTAAACTAACTAATAAGAATTATCAACACCCACTTATTTGACAAAAATTCAAACAAAAAACAACATACAAAATTAACAATAATTAAAGATTGGAGTATAATGAAAAGATTATGGATTATTACAAAGAGTCATTAAAATTACATAAACAATTAAAAGGTAAGATTACTGTTAATGCTACTTATCCAATAAAAACTAAGCAAGATCTTTGTTTAGCTTATACACCTGGAGTAGCTGCACCTTGTCTAGCTATTCAAAAAAATAAAAAAGATAGTTATACATATACATGAAGAGGTAATACAATAGCTGTTATTACTGATGGTTCTGCGGTTTTGGGTTTAGGTAATATTGGGCCTGAAGCTGGAATGCCAGTAATGGAAGGTAAATGTGCTTTGTTTAAAACATTTGCTAATGTTAATGCTATTCCTATTTGTGTAAATTCACAAAATGTTGATGATATAGTTAATACTATTTATCATATTTCTTCTAGTTTTGGTGGTATCAATTTAGAAGATATTAGTGCTCCAAGATGTATAGAAGTTGAAAACAGATTGAGAAAAATGTGTGATATTCCTGTTTTTCATGATGATCAGCATGGAACTGCTATCGTAGTAACAGCAGCATTGATTAATGCTGCTAAGGTTGTTAAAAAACCTCTTGAAAAATTAAATATTGTTATAAATGGACCAGGTGCTGCTGGATTAGCAATTGGTCGCTTATTGTTAGATTTAAAAGTTAATGATATCATTTTTGTTGGTAAAGATGGTATATTGCAACTAAACGATAAGGATATTAACAAATATCAAAAAGAACTTGTTAAGATTACTAACAAGAAAAAAATTAAAGGAAAATTAGGTGATGCATTAGTAAATGCTGATGTATTTATTGGTGTTTCAGCTGCTAATGTTTTAAAACCTGAGATGATCAAAGCAATGAACAAAGATGCTATTATTTTTGCAATGGCCAATCCTGTTCCAGAAATTATGCCAGATTTAGCAAAAAAAGCTGGAGCTAAAGTAATTGGTACTGGAAGAAGTGATTTTCCTAACCAAATTAATAATGTGCTTGCCTTCCCTGGAGTATTCCGTGGTGCACTTGATGCACATGCAAAAGATATTACAAATAAAATGAAAATTGCGGCTGCATTTGCAATTGCTAAATTAATTCCAACAAATAAGTTATCATCTAATTACATTATTCCTGATGCATTAGATAATAATGTAGTTAAGACAGTAGCTAAAGCTGTAGCTAATGCTTAAAAACAAAATTAAGTTTTTAATTAAAAAAAGCAAATTTTAAAATAGAACTAATATAGACTAAACAATAAGAATTTTTTAGTAATGAAAATACTATTTATTGCTAAAAATTAATATTTACTATGCAAAAAAATACCAAAAACTACTAT
>CAZIEX010000029.1:0-7178 GCA_964538585.1 uncultured Mycoplasmatales bacterium
TTGCAGTATCTGATACAGTAGTTGGATCATCAGTTAATTTGGTTGATATTGTATTGTTTGCAGTTAATTCATCATTAACTTGTTTAATTTGATTTTGATTGTTGTTAGAAATTAAGCATACTGCTAGAGAGCCAGCACAAATTAATAAACTACTTGTCCCCCTAGTAATTTTCAACAACTCTTTATTGATAAATTTTTCATATACTATTATTATAAAAATTATGCTTATTGGTACTTTGTTTTATAGATTTTATGGTATTTGTAAGAGTAAAAAAGAACGCAAGTGCATTCTTTTAATTAGTAATAATTTTTAGATATTAATAATTTTTGCAATGATTTTCTGTGTTATGAGTGACACGATCATTTTTTTCAGCAATTTTACCAGAACCAAATCTTTCATCTAATGATAAATATCCAGTAATACGACTTACATTTTGAATATGAGTTGAACAACAAACAGGACAAACTTTATCCTCTGGTTTAAGGTATGTTACTTTATAAGCAATATGATTTAGTTTTGATTCCATAATTGTAAATATTATAAATTAATAAAATGATTTTTAAAAAATAAAAATCTTTTAAAATTTAAATTAAATTTTATTTAATTAGCATTTAAAAATTAATTAAATATATTTAGATCAATCAAAATTATCTTATTGGCTTTTAATGAAGCAGGAACATCTATAATATTCTGATTTGAAGAACCACGAAATTTTAATTGTTGATCAGCTAGTTCTTCAACAAACCGACCATCAACAATAACATCACAATTTTCAATCATTATTTTAATATTTTCATCTTTGTTGGCTAATAAAAGAAGTTGATCAAAAGTATATCCTGTGTAAATTCAAATGTTGATATGAGCTTCATGCAATTTTTTAACCATATAAGCAAATGGAATTGGTTGTTGAAATGGATCCCCTCCACTAAAAGTAACTCCATCTAAAAATGATTCATATTTAACTTTCTCAATTAATTCATTACAATCAAAAATTTCTCCATCTTCAAAAGATCAAGTAGTAGGATTGAAACAATTCTTACATTTATGATTGCAACCTTGAGAAAAGAATACTTTTCTCAATCCTGGACCATTAACAAGACTATTTTGAGCTATTCCTGCCAATCTTACAAATTTAGTTTCCATAGGTATTAGCTTTTAGAACTATTTATTTCTTCTTTTCTTCTAAGAGCTATCTCTTTTCTTGCTCGATCTGCACAATCTAAGCAATAACGAATATGGAAATTAATTCCCATATAGTTAATATTAGTGTTAGTGTAAGCTCAATTGATGATTTTTTCAATTGTTTCACCAGTTGGGTAAGAGTCAAATTCAATATAGGAAATGTGTCCACCATTAGATAATTTGTGATAAGGGGCTTCAATGTTTATTTTATCTGCAATGGAAATTGGATAATAGACAGGAACATGGAAAGAATTGGTGTAATAATCTTTATCAGTCACACCTGGAATAATTCCAAATTTCTTTTTGTCAATAATAACAAATTTACCACTTAAACCTTCAGCTGGAGTTGCATAGCAACTAAAGTTCATTGAATATTTTTCTTTTAATTCATCACAACGATGGCGAATATGTGTAACAATTTTTAGTCCTAATTCTTGAGCTTCCTTTGATTCACCATGATGTTTACCAATTAAAGCAATTAATGTTTCAGCTAAACCAATATAACCAATTCCTCAAGTACCATTTTTCATAATTGGTTCAATACTATCATTAGGTGTTAAGTCTTCTGAGCCTCTCATTAGATGTTGTCCAGCAACAAAAGGTAAGTCTTTAACTTTTAAGTGTTTTAAAACTTCATGACGGTGAAATAAAATTTCAACAGTATCATTAATTCTTTGATCTAACATATCAAAGAACTTACCTAAATTATGATTAGCAAGAATACCAATACGAACTAAATTAATAGTAGCTGGAGCATTATTTCCTCGACCTTCAACTCCAGGTTCACCATTAACATTACTCATTAGATATGTTCGGCAACCCATAGTTGCAGGTAAATATCCTTTTTCATAATATTCTTTATTAAAATCAGCATCTATGTTCATGAAAGTAGGGTTCATTCTTTCTGCTGCTACTTTACATGCTAATTCAAACAAATAATGATATTTATCATTTTTATCACGGTTAACACCATGTTTAACTCTAAAAATAATATTAGGGAAAATTGGTTGTTCTCCTCCACCTAAACCTTTAGAATATTCTTCTAAAAATGCTTGACAAACTAATGCTGCATCATCATTATCTGGAATACCAATATTTAAAGAACTAAAAGGAACCTGGCTTCCAGCTCGAGAATGCATAGTGTTTAAGTTAAAAATAACTCCTTGCATTGCTTGATGAACTTGTTTTTCTAATCTTAATTTAGTGAATTTTTCTAATTCTTCATTCTTTAATCCTTCTTCAATAAGATCTTTTCTAATTTTATTGCGAGTTAAAACAACATAAGGTGCTAAATCATTGTCAAAATTAGGATGCGATTGTCCACCAAACATATCATTTTGTGATGCTTGAAGCATAATGCATATTAATTCAGCAGCAACTGAAATACTATGAGGAGGATTAATGGTTCCATATCCAGTATTAAATCCATTTGCTAGCAATTTGGATGTGGGTAGATGTAAACAATTAATAGTTAAATTGTAACTATCTAAATCATGAATATAGATATCACCATTTTCATGAAGTCGTGCTAGTTTTCTAGGGATTAAAGTGTTTAATACATGTCATTTGTTAGCTTCAGAAGCAATTCGTAGTAGTTTAGCACTAAAGTTATTACCAACATTTGCATTATCACGATCTGTTTCCACACCAATTGCAACAATTTTTTTCATTAAATCACTTTTTGCTTCACGGATATTAGTTCTTTCAATACGATAATTTTGATAAGATGAAGCTAATTCATCATAGCCTAATTCTTTTAAAGATAAAACAACTAAATCTTGAATTTGTTCAACAGCAATTGAGTCTAGTTCAATTTGCTCAATTTTTTCAATTACTTTGTTAGTAATTTTATGAATATGTTTAAGAGAGATATCTAAATCTTGAGCTTCAATTGCTTTAATAATGGCATTTTGGATTTTTGCAATATCAAATGGTACTAATCGATTGTCACGTTTAATAACTTTTTTCATAATATTTTTAAAAATAATATATTTTTAAATTGTAATTTTAATTTCTTTGTTTGTAGGAATATATTTCACTATTTTTACTTCAGCAGCTTTAAACATTTTCTCAGATGCTTTTGTGCTATCAGTATCAGGATAAGGATTAGATTCATAAATTATTTTCTTAATTCCAGATTGAATAATTGCTTTAGCACATTCATTACAAGGGAAGTGGGTTACATATAAACTACAATTATATAAATCTCTTCCATTTGCATTTAAAATTGCATTTAATTCAGAATGACAAACATATCAATATTTAGTTTCTAAGGAATTACTATTTTGTCGATCTCAACTAAATTGATCATCACTACACCCAAAAGGCATCCCATTATATCCAAGTGATACAATACGATTAGATGAACTTACAATGCAACATCCAACTTGTGTATGCGGATCCTTAGAACGCATAGCTGATAATTTAGCAACTCCAATAAAATATTGATCTCATGTGAGATAATCTGATCTTTTCATTACTGTTTAATTTCTCCTTTATTATTTTTAATTAAATCAATGATGACATTAATCATAGAATCAATCTTTTCTTTTTGCAAAGTTTCATGATTTTGATCATCAAATAATTCTAAGTGAATAGTATAAGCAATATCATTATTAGTTAATTTATAGGCTTTTGTGAAATGATAGCTTTGAATAAAACTTAATTTATTCAAAGAAATAATGATGCTCTCAATATTTGTAAAAGAATTAGCATTGAATGTAATATCACGGTCAACAAAAGGTGCTTTTACAATGGATTGAAGAGTTAAATTGGTAGGTTTATAGTCTTTAATTAACTTAGATAAATTAAGAGTTAATAAATATAGTTCTTCACCTTCTAATTTGTATTCTTTTAAAAGTGAACTTTTAATGCATCCAATATATCCAATAATCTGATTGTTATAAATAATTTGAATATTATCATTTGGATATAAATACTTGCTATCAGAAAAATAATTTAATGTAAATGATATATTGAGCAATTGCGAGATGTTATTAAGAACTTGTTTTAATCCAAAAGTATTTAGATTAAGTTTACTATTGTTTATTGGGTCTAAAAGTAATTCTTTAGGAGTGATGCAAGTTAAATTAAAATTATTTTCTTTGCTATATATTTTTTGGATTTCAAAAATTGGTCTAATGTTTAATTTGTAATTCTTATTTAATTGCATTACTTTTATCATATTATCAATTAGAGATAATCTCATATATTCTCTTGCTTTATTTGAGCATGGATTTAAGCGATAATATGGATCATAATTAAAAATATTAAATTGATTTAATGCTTTTTGTGAAACTAAATTATAAGTTTTAGTTTCATAGAAGTTGTATTTACTGACTAATAAATTTTTAATATTTGAAATTAAATCAAATTCTTGATTGATAGAATTAGTAAAATCAGCATTTTCAAATAAATTAATTGGATCAGAAGGCAGTTTATCAATTCCATAAATTTTTACTATTTCTTCAATAATGTCATATTGATTTTGCAAATCAAAACGATATTTTGGAACATTAACTTTATTATTTTTAAATTTATATCCTAGAAGTTTAAGAAACGATTGTATTTGTTTTTTATTTATTTTCTTGTCTATAAAATCAATAGCATTTTGAATATTAAAATCAATGTATTTTTCTGACTTAATGTCATTAAAATTATTACTTACAAAAATTTGTTTAAAAAATTTAGGTAGTAAATAAATAAAGTTGTTTAATTGCATTTTACTTAACTGATATTTTGAATATTTAGAAGTAAAAGTATTTATATTTAATGCTATTGTAGAATTTCTCGGATAAGCATATGCAAGATTAGAAGCATAAAATATAACATCTTTATCATTAGATTGTGGTGAATATTTATCATCTACTGCTATACCATCTAAAGCTATTATTTCATTTTTAATGGAAGCTAAGACTACATCACTAGTATTTAATTCATAAGTTTCATTATTAATAGTGATTTTTTCTCCTTTTTTAGCAAATCTTTGAATAATTTGTTTAGGAAAATTATTTGAGTTAAAAATTAATGGTGCAACTCCAGTTAAATAAGTTAATCAATGAAAGTAATCATAAAAATTATTTTCGATTTTAATTCCAGCAGATAATAAATTTTTTCTAAAGTTTCATGGTGTAGATTTGTTTTGGATACTTAGTTTTCCAGTTAAAAAAAATGAAGATAATTCATTATTTAAAGTAATTTTGTATTCATTGATAATTGGTAAACTATTCTCATAAATTTTAACAATTTGTTTACCATTGATATATTTTGATAAATCATCAATTAAGAAAAGTGCACCAGATAAATCATTTCGGTTTGTTGGTAATGATAAATCAAAAATAATATCATCTAAATTTAATAGTTCATCTATTTTGTTTGAACCAATTAAATTGTCATTACAATTTAATTTAATAATGCAATCTTTTTCATTATCAGGCAATAAATTGTGGAAAAACGGAGTTAATTCACTATATGCACATATCATTCCAGCAGATTCATAATTAAGAATTGATTTTTTTTCAATAATTTGCCCATCATATAGTTTAGCACCAGTTAAAGCCAAAACAATTTTTTTTCCTTTTTTTACATTGGTTGCACCACAAACTACATTAGTGTTTTTGTTTTTACTATAACTAATATTAACATAATGTAGTTTTTTTGAATTTTGAACTGCGGATACTGAATTAATTTTTCCAACAACAAAATTTGATAATTTAGGATGAGAAAGTATTTCTTCAACTTCAAATGTTAAATTACTACAAGCATTAATAAATTGATCATTAGATACACTATCAAAATTATGTAAGTATTTCTTAATTAATTTTTTAGAAATTAACATAATTATCTTTCTCCTTTAAATTGATCAATGAACCTAAAATCATTGCTATATAAATCTCGAATATCTTTTATTCCATATTTAATCATTGCTAATCGATCTATTCCTATTCCTGCAGCAATTCCAGTTGTAATTTTAAATCCGGCATTTTTTAATACATTTTGATGTAGCATACCTGCACCGATAATTTCAATTCAACCACTTTTTTTACATAATGAGCAACCTTTACCATGACAAATAGGACATTCCATATCTACTTCTACTGATGGTTCAGTAAATACAAAGTAAGATAGTCGATATCTTAATTTAATATTTTTACCATACAAGTATTGTAAAAATGATGTAAGTAATCATTTTAGATTACTCAGTGTTAAACCATCCTTAATTCATACTAAATCGATTTGATTAAATTGATGAGAATGAGATAAATCATCATCATCATTACGATAAACATTACCTCAAGATAAAACTCTTAAATCTTTATTATTATGTTGTAAATGCATTTGTTCAGCAGTTGAAGCAGTATTATGAGCTCTTAACATAGTGTGTGGATCAAAATAAAAAGATTCACTTGTAAGTCTTCCTGGATGATCCAAACTAAAATTTAAATAATCAAAATTGTATTTGGTATCAATTACTTCATTACCATGAACTATTTGAAAATTCATTTTTTTAAAAAAATTGATTATTTTGTTAGAAATGATAGTTATAGGATTAAATGATCCTTGAATATTGTATGATGTATTGATCTTAATATTTGCAATTGTTTGATGAGAATTTAGATCATATTTTGTTTGTAAATTTAATATATAGTTGTCATAAATGTTGTTAATTTGTTGTTTTAAGTTATTAAGTGTTTTACCCAAAGATTGTCTTTGGGTATCTGGTAAATTTTTTAATTCTTTGTACAGTAGTGACAAATTATTTTTGCTAAAAACATTTTTAATTTCATTTGCTTCTCTTTCACTTTTAGCATTTTTTATTAAGCTATTGAATTCTTTTAGTTTTTGATCTGCATCTAGCATAAACATTTATATTAATAATAATATAAAAGAGAAAGAAATAAAAAAGAATGATAATACTAAATATTTAGAAAACAAAAAACAATTAAATTCAATATAAATGCATTTAGCAATGAAATAAAATTTAGTTATATAATCC
>CAZIEX010000030.1:0-6585 GCA_964538585.1 uncultured Mycoplasmatales bacterium
CATTTCAAAAAAAGTATGATGTCGTGATGTAATTCCCACATTTTCAATATCATTTGTGCGAATACACTTTTGACAATTTGTTAATCTTTTTGCAGGGGGTTGTATTAATCCTGAAAAATATGGTTTTAAAGTAGCAACACCAGAATTAATTCATAATAGTGATTGATCATTTTTAGGAATTAAAGAAGCTGAAAGCAAAATAAGATGACCTTCTTTTTTGAAAAAATCCAATCATTTTTTTCTAATTTCATTTGTAGAAAGTCACTTCATAATTTCGTAAATTAATTAATAATTATAATATATCATACTTATAGGTGATAGTATATGGCTGATGTAATTAATGCAAGAGATCTTCGTGCTGGTAATTGTTTTATTTTTAAAGGAAATCTTTTCCAAGTAATCGAGAACTCATTTAATAAAACTGCAATGCGTGAAGGAATTGTTAAATGTAAAGTAAAAAATTTAAGAACAGGAGATATTACAATTGAAGTTTTAACTGGTGAAAAATGTGAAAAAGTAATGCTTGATATTCAAAAAATGTCTTATTCATATGATGATGGCAATAATTGTGTTTTTATGAACAATACAACTTTCGATACTGTTGAGATTCCTAAATCAAAAATGGAAAATCAAGCTAAATATTTAGAAGAAGAAACTGAAGTCACCATCAATAGTTATGGTGATGAAATTTTAGGAATTACTTTGCCTGATCAAGTAATATGCACTGTGGTTAAAGCTGAAGATGCTGTGCAAGGCAATTCTGTAACAAATGCACAGAAAAAAGTATGATTACAATCTGGATATGAATTGAATGTACCTCAGTTTATAAAAACTGGTGAAAAAATAATTGTTGATACAAATACAGGGAAATATGTTGCAAGAGGATAAATTCTTAATAGAAAATTTTAAAGGAAAAATTGAATTTTCTAAAGAAAGAATTATGCATATAATTCAATCTATTGCTGATTATACTATCAAATTTACTGTTAAAAAAGTTGATATCAATTTTATTGAAAAATTCAATAAATGAGTGTTTATAATTCACCTACAAAACAATTACAATATCAATTTTTTTAATGTAGCTTTTGCTAATTACAAAATGCATTTGTCAAAGCAAATTGAATCAAATATTAATATTTCTAATTTTATTTTGACTTTATTTTTTCACTAATATTGATTATGCAACAATATACACAATGAAAAAAACGTTTAGATGTTACTAATGTAATTTTTGATGATTTGTTATCTAATCATCAAAATCTAAAAGAATTATCAACTATTTGTTTTGAAAAATTAAATTTTGATTTATATCAAATAAAAATAATTGAAAGCTATGTTGATAATTTAGATAATCAAATCAAACTCATTTCCGAAAATTTAAAAGACACATGAACTTATAAACGAATTAACCAATTGACTTTAGCAATTATTCATTCCGCTTTATCAGAAGCGAATTTGAAACAAGTTGATCGAAAGATAATAATTGATCAAGCTCTAATCACTTGTAATAAAAGAGGATTAATTAAAGATAAAAAATTTATAAATGCAATTCTAGATAAACTATTACCCAAATATGACTGCAAATAATAATAACAAAAACAACAAAGATTTGAACCGAAAAGTGTTAGAAGATGCTAATGAAGAAAAATTTAATGTATCTTGAACATGGTATATTTTCCTATTAGCAAATGTTATTTTGTTAATTGGTGCAGCCATTACATGAATTTTGTGCAGCAATGGTCTTGAGTATTTATATGTTCCTACATTAGTTTGCAACTTGCTAAGTTTTGTTCCACTTTGTATATTTTTATATTTTGAATTAAAACAAATCATACCCCAAAGATTTCATGTTAAAATGAAGTGGTACTATTTCATTTTAAGTGCTGTTATACTCTTTGGAGTTAATATCATAATTAGTTGCTTTATAATTTTCATTCCTACTACTAGCAATACTACATGTATGATAAATTTCATTGTTTTGGTTGTATTAAGTTTGGTTTGTGTTGGCTTATATCGTTATGGACGATTTCATATAGATAAAGAAATATATTGTCGTCGTCATGGAATTGAACTTAAACAAAATCAAAAATATAGTTCACAAAGAAAATTAAAACGTGAAAAAGTAAATAAAATGTCCAATGAAGAATTTAAAAAATATCGTGAGCATTTAGAAGAAATTGACAAAAAAGAAATGATAGGAAAACAAGCAACAAGCTTTTTAAGTGATGAAAAGTTTGAAAATGAATAAAACTTTTATTCTTATTAATTTAGGATGTAGAGTTAATTTGTTTGAATCTACAGCTATTACTGATCAATTAATAGGTTTGGGGTTTAAAAAAGTTGATAATTTACAAGATGCTCAAATAGTTATTTTGAATACATGTTCTGTAACTGCCAAAGCAGACCGAAAATGTCGAAACTACATCAATAGAATTAAAAAATCTAAAACCTTAGAAGTTTTTGTAGTTATCGGTTGCTTTTCTCAAATCAACTATGATTATGTTAAATTTAAGGCAGATATCACACTAGGAAATAAACACAAAAATAACATTCCGAAATTGATTGAACAATTTTATAAAACCAAAACCCCAATTGTTCTAGTTGAAGATTTATCACAAGAAAGAAAATTTGAAGAAATGAATAAATATTCATTTTGTGAAAATACTAGAGCTATTATCAAAATCCAAGATGGATGTGATTTTATGTGTTCATATTGTTTAATACCATATGCTCGTGGTAGACAACGATCACTAAATCATAATTTAGTTTTATCAACTATTGCTAAATTAGCTAAAAAAGGTTTTTATGAAATAGTTTTAACTGGTGTTAACACTGCCGGGTACAATGATAATGGATATACATTTTACAACTTGTTATGTGATATAAATAAACTTAAAGAAAAATTTCGAGTAAGAATCTCTTCTATTGAACCATTTCAAATTTCCAAAGAAATTATTGATTTGATATGCACCAATAAACAAAGATGATGTCAACATTTTCATCTATGTTTGCAGTCAGCAAATGACATTGTTCTTAAAGAAATGCACCGTAAATACACATTTATTTTTTTTGAAAAATTGTGTGAATACATTCGATCAGTTAATCCATTAGTGTCAATTACAACAGATTACATTGTTGGTTATTGTAATGAATCAGATCAATTATTTAATGATTCAATAAATAATTTAATATTAATCCATCCTGATTTTATGAATATTTTCCCTTACTCATTAAGGCCAAAAACAATTGATAATTTTAAAAATAATATTGTTTCTGAAATTCAAAAACATAAACGATTAAATCAAATCACAAAATTAAGTCATTTGTGGACAAATGATTATTTGAGACAATTTTTAAATAAAACTGTGGAAGTTTATTTTGAAAATTCTAAAAGAGCAAAAATTCAGTGTGGTCATTCACAATATTTTTTCAAGGTGAATGTGTTTGAAAAAAATAATTTACATACTCAAGTACATAATGTTTTAATTACCAAAATAAATGAAAATAATGAAGTCTTTGGAAAAATTATTTAGATTTTAATTTTGCTTTAGATTTTTGATCAACGATTGTGAAACCTATCACAAATATTATTCCAACTACAAACAAAGACAAGCAAATATATGTGATGATTTTCTTATTGCTTGAAAAAATGAAATCAAAATTTTGATATACTTCATCATTAATTACAACTGCAACATGTAGTGTATTATTTTTATTATCAGGTGTTAATTCAACATTATAATTGCTACCATATTTATTAATAAATCCACTTGTTGGTGTTAATAAGTATTCTTTAACCATACTCTTAGTAACTTCAGATGGTTTGAATTTATTAAGTATTTTGTGGATTATTATTTTGTTCTAATTTACAAGCAGAAAAGTTTTTTAACTTAATAGTTTGATTTAATTCATTTGTTTCACTAATATCAATTGTTATTGTTCCATTAATATCATCAACGTTTTCAATATTAATAGCACTATTATCTACAATACTTTTATCATATCCAGCACTAACCAAAATGTTTATAATTTGCTGCTTAGTAATATCGCTTGCTATTTTTGATGTGTAGTATGGTGATACATCAATTTCACTAAATTGATTCATATCAAATTTCTTTAAATCACCATATGAAAAACCACTAGTTTGACCATCTATTTTGACTGTTACTGTAAGTCTGCCTAAAATATCATTAGGATATAGATTAACAATATCATATTGATCGGCCGGAAGATTAATTAAATTACCTTGATCATCATAGATATGGATGTAATTATTAATTATCATTTCTTTTGTAATACTCGATGGATATTGGTTAAGAAGTGATTGACTTAATGGTAAATAGGTTACTTTTGTGTAGATAGGATCTGCTAATTTATAATGATTATCTTCTTTAATCAGATGAGAAGAAGATCATTCATTTGATCAATTTTGATGTGTTTTAGCAATATAGACATATTTGTCTTTATATCTATTTGTTTGTAAATCATTCACTTTAAAATAGTATTCACCATTAGGATCTTTTTGCAAAGGGATATTAACATTATTATTTATAAAATCATTGTATGTGAATGTTCTAATATTTTCTTCATAGCTTCCAGTACTATTGTTATAAGTGGTATAATTTAAATTAATTGATAAATATTTTTCTAAAGCAAGAATTGATTGAATAACTCTTTTATCATCGTGAAATCCATATTTTTGATATAAAGCAAAGATAGGATCATTGTCAGTAGTTACAGTATCTAATTTTGCTTTGATTTGTGTAAAAGTAGTTAAATTTTTGAGTTCAGCAATATTTGAAGGATTAAAATGACCATCGTGAGCGTGTTGTAAGATTCAATTGCAAGCATTTACTTCATCTTGATAATTAACTCCTTCTGTTTTTGAACTAAAAATTGATTTGGCAAGTAAACTTATCCATGAATCAACATCTTCATTTACCATTATTGAACAATAATCATACAGTTGTAAAATGTCATCATTTATTCCAAATTCTAAACTATTGTTTGAGTAGTTAACATCTTTAACAATAATGAATTGACTAGGATCAAAACTGAATGCTAAATCATTAGTATCTGTGGAAAAAAGTCCATTTAGCGGTATGGTTGTAGAAAGATCTTGATTGAAATCAGTGCTTTTTGTTGTGTATGTTCCTAAAGTGTAGATAAATCTAGCAGCATAGTTGTATAGTACATATGTAAAGTAATCTTCCTTAGCAAAAACATAAGGTATAGCTACAAAATTACTTTTGTTATTTTTTAAATCATGACTTAACCCTCTTGCAAAACTGAAATCCAATGAATCTTCATTGTTATACACATAAGAAGAATTATTACCATTTTGGAAGACAATTTTACTATGCAATTGACTAACAGAATCACCTTTCTTTCAAATCAATTTAGTATGTAATTTCACACCAAGTGTATTCATTTGTCAACTAGTATTATTATGCATAATGGCTAAATTAATGTAGTTTGGTAATACTTTTGTTCAATCAACACTTCTTTTACTATCTTTACTAACATCCCCTCATGCAAAAGATACAGAATTACCTGATGTTTCATAATTTCCATCATTTTGTGCAATTGAACTATACAATGTTCGATCATTAATAGTTGTATTTGAAATAGTATTAATAATATTTGGAAAATCAAAATTAAATAATTGCATAACTTTTGTTTCATGATCAACTTCAGCTTTAGGGTTATCTTTGTGTCATAAAATTTCTTCAAATAATGTTAAACTTTTTGTTGGATTTGTGTTAAAATCATTTATTTTATTTGTACAATAATCAATGCTATTTAAACTTATAGCTTTTGTTTTATTATTGTTCAACAATGGCAAACATATTGTTCCAGTAATTAACAAAGAACTAAAAATAAGTAATTTCTTGTGAGTCATATCACTTACTAAATAGCAACTTTTTTAAGAAAATTGCAAAAAAAAGTTTAAAAAATTTTTCATTTTTAAATTTTGATGTATAATTTTAAAGCTTTTCCTACAAAAATTCTTGTAGAATAAAAGTGATAGTTCTTTGAAAACTAAATAGAATCTGTCAATTTTTTTGAGAGTTTGATCCTGGCTCAGGATTAACGCTAGCGGTATGCCTAATACATGCAAGTCGAGCGGAGCAGCAATGCTTAGCGGCAAACGGGTGAGTAATACGTATCTAATCTGCCCTTTAGAAAGGAACAACAGATCGAAAGATTTGCTAATACCTTATAGGATATTGCTTTGCATGAAGTAATATTTAAAGTTCCGTTTGGAACGCTTTAGGATGAGGGTGCGGCTTATCAGATAGTTGGTAGGGTAATGGCCTACCAAGTCTATGACGAGTAGCTATGCTGAGAGGTAGAATAGCCACAAGGGGACTGAGACACGGCCCCTACTCCTACGGGAGGCAGCAGTAGGGAATTTTTCACAATGGGCGCAAGCCTGATGGAGCAATACCGCGTGGATGATGAAGGTCTTCGGATTGTAAAATCCTTTTATTAGGGACGAATGATAGGAAGAGGAAATGCTTTCTATGTGACTGTACCTTTTGAATAAGTAACGGCAAACTATGTGCCAGCAGCCGCGGTAAT
>CAZIEX010000031.1:0-5525 GCA_964538585.1 uncultured Mycoplasmatales bacterium
ATTGCTAACAAAAAAGTTGATTTTGTTTATAAAACAATAGGTTTAAAAATTAGTAGTTAATTTTTTCTAAATATAAACCTGCTGCTAGAGCGACATTTACTGCACTACCTTTTTTAGGATTATTTAGTAGTGAGTTAATCTTTGCTAAAGATATTTTTTTAATTGAAACATTATAAACTGTAGCAATTATCATTCTTACCATTGATCTTAAAAAACCATTACCATTTATATAAATGCTCATTGATTTAGAAGTTGCTTTAACTTTATATCAATTAATAATTCTAATAGTATTAGATAATTCAGAAGTACTAAAAGACAAAAAATTATGCTCACCAATAAATAAATTCAATGCTTTTGATAATAAGTCAAAATCAATTAATTCTTTATTAATAGATCAATAATAATTTGCATTAAAAACAGATGGTAATTTATTTGAATTTATAAATTTAAATTTATAACAATATGTTTTATCTTTAACATCACGTTGGGCATGAAAATGATCATTTACAACTTCAATAGATTTTATTCTTATGTTTAATGGCAAAATATTATTTAAAGCATCTTTTAAATAGTTTGGTTTAAGTTTTGCTTTGTTCTCTTTAAAATTAAAAACTTGATAATTAGCATGCACCCCTGTATCAGTTCTACTAGCACCAATAATTAGTATTGATTGTTTATAAAAATTACTTAAAGTTTTATTTATTATATCTTGAATGGTATGATGATGTGTTTGACTTGCTCATCCATTATATTGACTACCATCATAACTTACAATGCACTTATAATTCATAATTTATATCAATATTTCAACTCAATTAAATGGTGCAAAAATCATCTTTTTCGTTGAAAAATATACTAAGAACCCAAATAAAATACCTACAAACAAAATTACAAAAATATCACTTATGTAAACATTGTAATTTCGATAAGTAGTCCGGGTAATTCTTGGAGAATAATTTCTTGCTTCCATTGCATTAGATAAATCATCAGCTTTTCTAAAAGCTATAGAGAACATTGGAATAACTAATGAAACTATTGATTTTATTTTGTCTTTAAAATTACCATTAGTGAAATCTACACCACGACTTGCCTGAGCTTTAAGAATATTTTGTGCTTCTTGTAAAAGCGAAGGAACATAACGAATAGCAATAGCAATGGTCATAGCTCATTCATTAATAGGAATTTTAAACAATTTTAATGGTGATAAGATAGTATTGATTGCATTAGTTAATTGAATTTCAGTAGTAGTAGCAACTAACAAAGTCATTGTTACTATCATTAAAGCTATTTTAATGGATACACTTAAGCTTTGAAAAATTACTGAAGTTGATAATGTGTATCAAGTTGTGCTATATCATAAATAGTATGTTGTCCCATCAAGTGCTGTTTTAGCTACATAACTATATCCAGAAAATGTTGGAGCATAACTATAAACTTGTTGTGAAACCCATCCACCATATAATGAACCAGTAACAAAATAATGACCATCATATAAAAATACATGTGGTGATATAATATCTTGAATTGATCCAAAAATAAAGTTTTTAGTTAGATTAACATCAACTTGAAATTGTGGGGTTTTGTATGCTATTCAATTTATTATGAATAAAAGAGCAAACATGAACAACCAAAGAAATAATATTGATTTTAGTGTTTTGAATGGAAGTCTAGAAGAAAACCAAATAATGGCTAAAGAAACAAATGAAATAGTTAAACCAAAAAAACCTATAGGCAAGAAAATAATAACTAAAAACAAAATAGTAACAATTATCTTAATTACTGGATTTAGTTTGTGTCAAAATGACTTTCTATTTATATAGTTTTCTAATGTTTGTTGCATAATTCTATGAAATAAGCTTGTTTATTTCCAAAGCCAATTTTTCAACAGTTCTTGGTTTTATTTTATATAAAACATCAAATTTATTATTAGCATTAACTAATTTATCTATTGTTTGAATAATTTTAGGTTTTATAATACTTGTTCTTTGAATTAAATCATCTTTTTGAAAAAAATCATATGGTTCATCAAATGCAAGAACTTGATGTTCCCCTAATAAAACAACATAATCTGCCAATTGTAATACATGGTCCATATTATGAGTAATAACAAAAATAGTTTTGTGCTCATTTTTTAAGTCAGCAATAAGCTGCAACATTTCTTCAATTCCTACTGGATCTAATCCAGCAGTCGGTTCATCGAAAATAATAATATCAGGTTCAATAGCTAAAATTCCAGCAATAGCAACTCGTCTTTTTTGACCACCTGAAAGATCAAAAGGAGAACGTGAAAATAATGAATCATCAATGCCCATTTTATTTAAATATTTCTTTGCTAGATTTTTTGCTTTAGTTTTATTATCACCTAAATTAATAGGACCAAACATCACATCTTTTAAAATTGTGTCTTTAAACAACTGATATTCAGGAAATTGTAAAACCATTCCTACTGATTTACGAAGTTTTTTAAATTTAGAAATTCTTTTTTTCTTACCAATTATTTTTAAATCTTTAATAAATATGTTTCCATACTTACTTTTTAACAATCCATTAAAATGAGAAACAAGCGTTGTTTTTCCGACTCCTGAATCACCAACTATAAAATAAGTCTTGTTTTTTAAAAATTTTTCATCAACATCATTAAGAACTAGTGCTTCGCCTTGATCATTTTCATTTAAAACAATTTTTAAATGATCAACGTATAGAGCATATTTATTGACATCTAAAGTGTAATTTAAAGCTTCTTTCTTTGTGAAAGGGGCATTAATTGAAATTTTAATAGTTCTTAATTTTTGCATAGTGAAAGAATATTAGAAATTAATTTTTGTTGATCTAGTGTTAAATCAATTTTTGAATTTTTTTCTCTAAGTTTTCTAGACAATTCAAGAGCAAAAGGAATATTTAATTTGTTCTTTTTCAGAAATTCTTCATCTTCAAAAACAAGTTTAGGATCACCAACTCTTTCAATTTCTCCTTTATTAACAACTATTACTTTATCAGCATATGGTATTTCTTCCATATCATGAGTAATAGAAATAATAGTTTTGTGATACTTTTTTTTAAGTAGTAACATTAGATCTAACATTTCTTTTTTAGAAGTTGCATCTAGCATGGAAGTGGATTCATCAAAAATAATTATTTTTGGATTCAAAGCTAAGGCACTTGCAATTGCTACTCTTTGTTTTTGACCACCAGATAATTTGCTTGCAGAAAATTTCAATAAATGTTCTATTTTAACAATTGAAGATGCTACTTTAATAATATCTCACATCATTGTAGGATTAATACAATTGTTTTCAAGACCAAAAGCAATATCATCTTCAGGAGTTAGACCAATAAATTGATTATCAGGATTTTGAAAAACAATAGCAACATTTCTTCGAATTAATTTAAGGGTAATATTACTTAATTTATCTTTATAGATGTTAATATCACCACTTTGTGGTTTTAATAAACCAACAAGAATTTTGGAAATAGTTGATTTTCCACTTCCATTACCACCAATAATGCAAACATATTCACCATCATAAATGTCAAAAGAAACATTTTTAATAGTCGGTTCTTTAGCATCTTTGTTGTAACTAAATACAACATTACGAAAAGACACTGCCGTTTCTCTTGAATCATTATTTGTTGTTTTGTCATTATTAGACATATTTAATAATTATAAAAATAAGACAATGTCTATATAGATATTATTTTTTTAAAAAAATATGTACAATCTAAATAATCAAAACAATTAAGCTTTTTGAAGCATTTAGTGGAATTGGTTCTCAAGTGAGAGCTTTGGATAATATTGCCAAAGAAAAGCATTGAAAAATTGAACAAGTAGGACAAATGGAATGATACCTTGATGCTATCATTGCCTATTGCTCTCTCTCTAAAGCACACTTCTTTTAGAAAAGATTGTGTTAAAGTAAATAATGCTAAATTTATCTCTTTAGATAGCAAGAATCCAATTAAAGCAAATTCATTTGCTAAGCTATCTAAACATCAAAAAGATTACATAAATAAAAGTATTAACTATGTTAATAACTTCATTAATATTACTAAGACATCAGGAAAAGATATTTCAGATGATATAGATATTTTTACCTATTCATTCCCTTGCCAAGATTTATCAAATCAAGGCAATAAAAAAGGAATGAAAGAAAACACCAATACAAGAAGTTCTTTAATTTGGCAAATTAAAAAAATCTTAACAGATAAAGATTTAGAAAATCGGCCTAAATATTTGCTTATGGAGAACGTCCCCCAAGTAAATTCATCTAAGAATAAAAAAGAATTTGATAGATTTATCAAATCATTAGATGATTTGGGGTACAATTCTCAGATTTATTTTTTAAATGCTGCTGATTATGGATTGTGCCAAAGAAGGGTTAGATGTTTCTTGTTATCAGTTAGAAAAGATTATCAAAAGATAGTAGATTTTAAATTCCCTATTGAATTTAACAAGAAACATAAAACAAATCTTAAGTCAATCTTAGATAAAGATACCAAACACAAGTATTTGACTAATTT
This sequence comes from uncultured Mycoplasmatales bacterium, assembly GCA_964538585.1. GTDB lineage: Bacteria > Bacillota_I > Bacilli_A > Mycoplasmatales > Mycoplasmoidaceae > Malacoplasma_A. Next base: position 4,519 of record CAZIEX010000031.1, read on the forward strand.
AGAAAAATATAAACTATCAGAATTTAAACTTAGTGCTTTAGATATTAGAAAAGCAAGACTAATAGGATATAGTGAGAATTTTCATTGTGAAGCTTATGTCTATGACCCTAATTATTTGGGCCCAACTTTAACTGCCTCTGGTGCTTTATTAAGAATTAAGATATTAGAGAATAACCATATTAGGTTATTAACTGCTAAAGAATGTATCAAATATATGAATTTCCCGGCAAATAGTTATCAGATTCTTAAGCAAACAAAATTGCTATCTGATACAGATATTGTCTTTTTGTGTGGAAATTCTATTTGTGTTAATGTTTTAGGGGAGATATTTAAATGTTTGATCTTTTAGAAACTAAATATGCTAAATTAAAATTATTATTTGAATCCAAAAGTAGTTATCAAGGAAAGAAAACCTATGGGGAACTTTTGCTTTTAGTGGATGTAGATTCAGGGATATTTTTAGATTGAAATGTAAATTTTAAAACAGTAATAATTGAACAATATTGTACAAATCCTGACCCTATAACCAGTGGATATAAATATTCATTTAAAATTAGGCAAGAATTATTCCCTCAGTTAGGAATTGAAAACATTCAAAGAACTTCTAAAAGAAAAGAAAGTTCAAAAGTCATTATTGTAAATAATGAGCAATTAAAAGTTTTTAATGAATACTTTAATTCAAACAAATATAAATCAACTTTTAAGAATATTATTGCAATTATTCAAGGTTCTAATCCTTCTGGAGAACGTAGCAATCCTGAATCTGCTTATTGATTATTCTATGATGAAAAGGATATTGAAAACAAATTTAATTTCAACATCCTTATTACTCTTTTATTAGATAATAATGCTCAATTAAAAATACGAGATATAACAAGCAATTATCCTATCAAAGATTGATATGTCAATAATAAAGAAATCAAAACTTATGATATAAGTGATTGAAAAAACATTTCAGTAAAATGCAAAGACTTCTATGATTACTTACAAGAAGCTAAAAATATAGA
>CAZIEX010000032.1:0-5067 GCA_964538585.1 uncultured Mycoplasmatales bacterium
ACGATCAAAAAAAATCCTAATACTAATCTTTATTTTTTGGATATTACTTTAAATAAAATTTTACCTATTGATATTTATAGTAAATTTTTTGACATTCATATTAGTACAGATACTGATTTGACAATTGTTATTAGTCAAAAAACACTTAATTTTGATAAGAAAGATTTAGTTGATTATTTATCTTTTTTTGCGAATAAAATACTAAATTTATCTGATGCCTTTCATCAAATTATCAATTCAAAAGGTATAGACAAAATTAATAATGATATCATCATAAAATATTTCAATAATCATGAAAAATCAATCATACAAAACCATTTGGAATTATTAAAAAAATTATTTATCGATGCTGGTTTTAAATTTGATAATCTAATTATTGATTTAGATAAAAATCGTCAAGAAGAAAGTATAAATACAAATTTGCAACAAGCTGAAATTAATGAATTGTTTAAAAAAAATTTATCTATTAATTTCAAATTAGAAAAAACTAAACTTGACAATCATATCTCATCTAAAACTATCACACCTATTAAAGACATAAATGAAGAATTATCACAATGTGTTTTTGAGGGACAAATATTTAAGATTGAAAAGCATAGCATTAAAGATAATCGATATATTTATATTTTTTCAATCACTGATTATGAAAGTGGTATAAAAGCTAGAGCATTTACTAACACCATAAATCACCAATTTAATGGTAGTGTTTCTCTATCTGAACAATATCTAGATATATTTAAAAATAATGAATGAGTGCGAATCCAATGTAAACTTACTACAGACAAATTTAATAATAATGAATTAGTAGCTTTAATTAATAAAATTGAAAAAATAAAAACACCTAGTAAATTTATTGTTGAAGATAAACTAGAAAACAAAAGATCAGAATTACTAATGCATACTAAAATGTCTGCATTTGATGGCATAAGTTCTGTTGATGAAATTTACGATCATATTCATAATTTGGGTTGGAATGCAATTGGTATAGTTGATCGTAATAATGTACAATCATTTCCTCTAGCATATGCTAATAGCAAAAAATATAATATCAAGACTTTGTATGGTATTGAGTTAAATTTATTAAATGAAGATATTACTTTAGCCAATAACACTAAAGACATCCCATTAAAAGATTGCACTTATGTTATTTTTGATATTGAAACATCTGGTTTATACAATGAATTTGATGATTTAATTGAATTTGCTGCAATTAAAGTAAAAGACAAAAAAAAGATTGATGAAATTAATTTCTTTATTAAACCACCAAAATCAATTAGCAATTTTATTAGTCAAAAGACACATATAACTAATGAAACTTTAAATGAAGAGGGCAAACCATTAGTTGAATCTTTAAAAATAATTCAAGATTGAATTAAAGATTGTGTTTTAATAGCTCACAATGGTTTAAATTTTGACTACCGATTTTTAAATAAAAAATTTGCTCAAAATAATTTACCAATTATTACTAATCCTATTATTGATACAATGCAAGTATCTAGACTTGTCAATGAAAATCTTACAAAACATAATTTAGGTGTTATTTCCCATTTATATCATCTTGAGTACAATGAAAATATTGCTCATAGAGCGAATTTTGATACCAATATTTTATTTTCTGTTTGAAAAATAATGTATGAAAAACTAATCAATTTAGGAATTACTAATTTGTCACAATTACAAACAATAAGTAATGAAACTTATTGAAGTAGACAATTTGCTGATAATTTTGCGATACTATATTGCAAAAACCAACAATCTTTTTATGATTTATATAAGTTAGTATCATATGCAAATACTAAAAATTTATTTGGAACTCCACGAATTTTTAATAAAGAATTAAAAGAATATCGAGAATCATTCATTATTGCAAATCATCCAACTGAATCTAATGTTTTTGATTTTGCTATCAATGGAACAGATCAAGATTTAATAGATGTAATTAATTTTTATGATGTAATTTTCATTCCTACTCCATCTCAATTATTACATATGTTTAATAGTAATGGTTTTAGTATTGAACAGTGTCAAGAAACAATTAAGAAGATAATAAAATTTGCCCAAAAATTAAATAAATTAATTGTGGCAGTAAGTGATGCCTATTATTTAAAACCTTGAGAGCAAATTGCTAGAAAAGTTTATATTAATTCTAAATTGTTAGGTGGTAAAAGTCATCGTTTATTTTCGTATGAATCAAATAATGAAATTATTCCTGATAATCATTTGAGAACAACTGAAGAAATGATTAAGGAGTTTAGTTTTTTACATAAACATGAACTAGTTAATGAAATAGTTATTACAAACAGTCAAAAATTTGTGAAATTTTTTCCTGATCATTTATCACCATTAAAAGACAAATTATATGCTCCAGTTATTGAAAATGTAGAGCAAAAATTGACTGATTATGTCAATATGCAATTAAGAGAAATTTATGGTGATAAGTTATCACCTATTATTGAAAAAAGAGTTCAAACTGAATTGCAATCAATAATTTCTAATGGGTATTCAATTGTATATTGAATTTCCCATCTATTAGTTTTAAAGTCACTTGAGGATGGTTATTTAGTAGGGTCAAGAGGATCTGTTGGTAGTTCTTTTGTTGCTTACTTATTAAAAATTACTGAAGTTAATCCACTTCAACCACACTATATATGTTCTTATTGTCATCATATTGATTTTAATGTGCAAGTAGATGATGGTTTTGATTTACCTAACAAGAAATGCCCAATTTGCGGTAAAGAGATGAAAGGTGATGGCCATAATATCCCATTTGAAATTTTTTTAGGTTTTCATGGTGAAAAAATTCCTGATATCGATTTAAATTTTTCAGGTGAATATCAAGCCAAAGCTCATGAATTTATTCGCTCAATGTTTGGCAAAGAACATTCATATAGAGCTGGAACTATTTCATCGGTTGCATCTAAAACCGCCTATGGTTATGTTAAGAATTTTTTTGAAAAAACTCAAACTAACAATTTAATTAATTCAGCCTATATAGATTGGTTGACATTAAAATGCTCTGATGTTAAAAGAACTACAGGACAACATCCTGGTGGTATTATTATTGTTCCAAAAAATATGGAAATTTTTGATTTTACACCTTATAATTACCCAGCCGATGATAAGTCAAGTTCTTGATTCACCTCTCACTTTCCATATGATGATTTACACAATAATTTATTAAAATTTGATATCCTAGGTCATGATGATCCTACTAAACTTAAATATTTGGAGGAATTAACTGGTGTAAATCCTAGATCAATACCATTTTATGACGAACAAGTAATGTCATTGTTCACAAGCAACAAAGTTCTAGGTATTAATGATAATGATATTATGGGTGAACCTACTGGAGCAATTGGCTTACCTGAATTTGGCACAGAATTTGTAAGAAAAATTCTTATTGATTCTCAACCTAAAGCATTTGCTGATTTAATTAGAATTTCTGGTTTAAGTCATGGAACAAATGTTTGATTAAATAATGCTCAAGATTTAATTAAACAAAATCATTTAACTTTATCTCAAGTTGTTAGTTGTCGTGATGATATTATGACTAATTTAATGAGCTTGGGAATTGAAGCATCTATTGCTTTTAGTGTTATGGAATCTGTTCGCAAGGGCAAAGGAATCAAACCAAAAGATTTAGAAATTTTACATCAAGCAAAAATTCCTGAATGATATATTGAAACTTGTAAAAAAATTCTTTATTTATTTCCGAAAGCACATGCAACTGCTTATGTCTTTAATGCTTGAAGAATTGCTTGATTTAAGCTTTATTATCCACAAGCATTCTATGCATCTTACTTTACTATTAATTTTGAAACCTTTGATTTAGATATGGCATTATCTTCTAAAGAACAAATCGAAGAAAAAATAAGATATATTAGAAATGCTAAGCATAATAAATCACCTGATTTGAAAAAAGTAGAAGAAGATAAGCTTCCTTGTTATGAAGTTATGTTAGAAATGCTTTTTCGAGGATTTAAATTTAAAACAATTAGTATTGAAAAGTCAGATGCTCATAAGTTTATAGTTGATGGTAAATATTTGATTCCACCATTTAGTGTTATTACTTCTTGTGGTACTGTTGCTGCAAATAAAATAGTTGAAGAGAGAAAAACAAAGTTTTTTGCAAGTAAAGAAGATTTGATAAAACGTTGTGGATTATCAACTTCTATAATTGCTGAAATGAGTAAACATGGCATTTTAGATTCATTAAGAGATGAAGATCAAATGTCATTATTTGATGTTTAATATGCTTCATATAGTTTTATATCAACCAGAAATTCCTGAAAACACAGGTAATATAACAAGAACTTGCGTTGGTTTCAATGCAAGACTACATTTGATAAGACCTTATGGTTTCTTTTTGAATAATGCTAAATTAAAAAGAAGTGCTGTAAATTATTGGGATAAATTAGATTTAAAAGAATATGATTCATTTAATGATTTTTTATATGAAAATAAAATAACCAAAGAAAGTAAAATTTATTATGTTACTAGATATGGTCAACATACACCAAATGAAATTATTTTTAATTCTAAAAATGATATTTATTTAGTCTTTGGTAAAGAATCTACAGGAATTGATAAAGAAATATTAAAATCTAATTTCAATAAAACAATAAGAATTCCAACTTCTAAAAATATTCGTGCTTTAAATCTTTCAAATTGTGTTGCTATGCTTGCTTATAAATATGCTGAGCAAAATAATTTTGAAAATTTATGCTTAAGAGAACCACATAAACGATTTGTTTAAATTATTTTTATTTGCCTCCTTTTTGAAATCAGTAAAACCATTTTGCAAATTATCAATTCTTTATTAATTGAATTGACTTAATTCATTAAAAGTATTAGTACATTAGTTTTTAAATTACTTAGAACCATTCATACCACAGCTCAGAGATTCAACTTGTTTAATTACATCCTATTGGTAAGTTTGGTTCATTCAATAATAATTTATTTAAATTAAATTTAAAAAATTTTTATATTAAAAATAAAAAAACTGAGGTTATTTTCTCAGCTTTTTAAAATTCTTAGAACTAAATTACTTATTTCTTATTTTTCTTT
>CAZIEX010000033.1:0-4980 GCA_964538585.1 uncultured Mycoplasmatales bacterium
CCAATATTACCTGCATCTATATTAGGGAAAATAAATACATTAGCAGGTTTATTTCAATTTAATTTTTTAGCTTTTTTGTGCATTACATTAATATCATATGCAGCATCAAATTGAATTTCACCAAAGACATTATAACGATTGATAAATGATTCATCTAAGCAAATTAAGTTATAAGCTTGTTTAACTTTATCTACTGATTCACCTTTACCACTTCCATCAGTAGAATAACTTAACATAGCAACACGAACATCTTTTAAACGTGTAATACTTGTAGAAAATTGAGCAATTGATTTAGCAATTGAAGCTAATTCTTCATAGTTTGGATTGATATTAACTGATGAATCACCAAAAACTAAACGTTCATCATCTTTTTCCATAATGAATGCACTACATACAGTTTTAACATCATGATGAGCTTTAACAATTTGTAATGCTGCTCTTAGAGTATCAGCAGTGGTATATTCAATTCCACATATTTCACCATCTGCTTCATTCATAGCAACCATTGCAGAAGCAAGAAAGTTTGGTTGACTAGCTAGTTGAGTTGCTTGCTCCATTGTAATATTTTTCATTTTACGAGCTTCAAATATATATTCAATATATTTAGAAAGATCACTATCTTCAATAACAAAAGTTGTAATTTTATCTGGTAAATTAGAAGGAAGTTCATTTTTATTTCTAAAAATTAGAATTGGTTTAATTATCCCATTTAATTTTTCTAAAACAGTTGCTGCTGCCTTTTGAATATCAGTATTTCATCCTTCTGGGAAAACAATTTTTATTTCTTTATTATTTGCAAGAATTTGTGTTTCTAATTCAGTGAATAAACTCATAGTTTATTAATTATATATAATCAATCAATAGGTGAAAGAATGAATAAAGCCTTATATCCTGGCTCTTTTAATCCAATTCATGATGGTCATACCGATATCATAAAAAGAGCAAGTAAATTGTTTGATTTTTTATATGTTGTTGTTTCTAATAATTCAAAAAAACCCAATCAATTAGACATAAAAATAAGAACTAAACAGGCAAAAAAGGAAATTGATAAATTACACTTAAAGAATGTTAAAGTTATTTCTAATTTAGGATTAACTATTGATTTAGCAAAAAAGCTAAATTGTAAATACATTATTCATGGAATTAGAAGTACTAATGAATTAAAAGAAGATTTAGATATGTCTAAAACTAATTATTATTTAGAACAATCAATTGAAACAGTCTTGTTTGTTTCAAAAAAAGAATTAAAGAATATATCTTCATCTAAAATTAGAAAAATTCAAGAAGAAGTGAAAAAGTTTAAAAATGCAAGCAAACAATAAGCTAATAATGATAGTAGATTGTGGTAACTCTTATTTAAAAGTGTCTTTATATACTTTTCCACTTCAAGTTTTAAAATCTTCTACAATTTTAAATAAGAATGTATCCCTTTCTTTTTTTAAAAATTTTATTGGGAATAATCAAATTTCTAATTGTTACATAGGCACAGTTGCACCTTCAAGAAACAAACAAATTGTTGGGTATGTAAAAAAAGTAACCAAAAAAACACCTATATTTTTAACAAACCAAATGTTTGAAAAATGTTTTGACTTATCATCATTAAGTAATTTAAATGAGGTTGGAATTGATATTTTAGGTTTTGCTTATTATTTACAACAAAAATATAAAAAAGCTATTGGAATATGTAGTGGAACTGCTACTTTTGTTGTTGGAGTAAATGATAAAAAATTTGATGGAGTAATCATATCTCCTCAAATAGAAATTGGTTACGAAAAATTAATCAAAAAAGCTGAACTTATTGATAAGAATAAAAAATATTCTGCTGAGAATAGAAAGATGTATGATTTTGGATTAAACACACAAGATGCATTTTCAAGTGGGTTGAATCACATATATTCAGGGTTTGCTACTAGTGTAATGAATTATTTTAATCAAACAAAAGGATACAAAACACTTTGCATAACAGGAGGTGGTAAAGACAAAATCAAAATTCAACCAAATCAAGTAAAAAAATTTAAAATTGATTATGTTGAAAATGGTGTATCTCTTGGTTATAGTCTTTTGATTTTTAAATATCTTATTGAATAAAAAAAGCAGGGAATCCTGCTTTTAATATTACTTAACAATACGGCTGTACCATTCAACAACGTATGTTTCTTTAATATCTTGGTTAAGTTCTTGTCTTTCAGGGAAACGAAGATATTTACCAGTAAAACTTGACTTATCAACTTGGACAAACGGTAAAGTAGCATTATCCATAGCAGCTAAAACAATAGGTAAATTACGTGATTTTTCTTTTATAGTAACTGTGTCATTCACTTGTAATAACATTGATGGTATATTACATTTTTTACCATTTACTAAAATATGACCATGGTTAACTAATTGTCTTGCAGCTCTACGAGTAGGAGCAAAACCCATACGATAAACTATATTATCTAAACGACTTTCAAGAACAATTAGTAAATTCATACTAGTTGCACCATGCATCTTTTTAGCAATAGTAAATAAACGCATAAATTGACGATTATTTAAACCATACATAAGAGCTAATTTTTGTTTTTCAGCTCTTTGTTGTCCATAACCTGATGATTTACGGTTAATGCTTGTAGGACCATGTTGCCCAGGAGCATATTCACGTTTTTTACCTTTTAAAAATTCTTTATTGTTTTCTAGAATAGAAAAACCAAGACGACGAGACTTACGATTTATACTTCCAGTATATCGAGACATTTAATAATACCTTTCAAAAAAATAATAGAACCACAAATAGTGGTTAGAACACAATCGTTAATTAATTCTTATTTGGGTATTTAAACTTAATATTTTCAGAATTTCAGCATACCTACTCATATAAGACTACAAAGTCCATTTAACTACTAACAAATAATATTAATAGGCTGAATTGTGTACAACTATTATATAAATAATTTAATCTTTAATTAGTAATTGGTGAACCAGAAAATAATTGTTCTTCTTGTGTAGAACTATTCATAAAGATAGTTATGAAATTATCATTCATTTGAATAGTTTGTTCTTCTTCTAAGGAATCTAAGTATGTAAATGATTGACCAAAATTGAATAGAAATGGTGAAAAATTTTCATAACAAGTTGTTGTATCAATAGTTGTATATCCTCAAATTATTCCACAAACTTTATATGTCGAAGGATCATTAATATTATCGGCATATAAAACCATACTACCACTTGCTCCAGCACCAAATTCTAGAGTATTATTTACTATGGTATGAAAGTCATTACCATTTACTGTATAAGCTTACCCTAAGAGTTTAAAGCTAGTAAAACTACGGTATGGAGCAATTCCAGCAGCAATATAACTAAAATAAGGACCACCAGAAGTACTGTTCTCTTGGAATCCATAACTAACACTAGATAATTCATGAAATTTGAAAGAATAAGAATTATCTGAATTAATCAATTCACCTTTATTATTTCTTAGTGGGAATCCTCCAGTATAAACATTTATTTTTTCATTATTATCAATTTCATTTGTGATATTTTCATAATCAGATTTTTCCATAAAATTAACTAGATAGTTATTATTATTTTCACCATATTGGCATAAGTCATCAAGTCTTTCTTTTAGTTCTTGTCCATCTGCTAATTCAACTGCATCAGAAAAATCTAATTTTATTACTTCCATATCAAGAAAGTTATAATATTTTTTGTCATTGTATATGCATTCAATATATTGGTCATACATTGGAGCAAAATTATCGCATCCTGTATTCTTTCAACCTGCCGTTGTTGAGCTAATATATGTTCAACTATCTAAATAATTTAATTGATTACTAGCAGTAGATTTAGTTTCAGAATATATGTTATCTCAATCATATGCTATTCTTTTTGATTCACTAATATCTTCATCAGTTTGAAAACCATAAAAATAGTAATTATCTAAATCTGTACCATAATAATTCAAACTCGCATTTGTAATACTAGTTGCGACATGAACATTAGTTAAAGCATAAAACGAATAATCATCATTTGCTTCATCACTAGGAATATGGTAAAACAGTCAAGCAGTTCCTATTTCTGTAGGTATTGTAGAATTATTCTGCACCATTCCAATTGTAAAAGTTCTCTCATTAATGTAATGAGAAATTTGTGTTAAACCATCACTTTTTTTACTACAACTTGTAGTGACAAAAGGTACGAGAGTTACAACTGGAATTAGAATAGAAGCAAATAATGATATTTTTTTCATCAAATATATTTATACATAATATAAAATGAGATAAAAAATAAATTCAATAACTTTTTAAAAATAAAAAACTGAGAAAAAAATCTCAGTTTTTAGATCTTTAGAAACAAATTTTTTATTTCTTATTTTTTCTTTTTTTAATTCCATAGTAGGTTCCAAATGCAATTCCACCTACTGCAGGCACACCTAATCCAACTCCTAATCCAACTGCTAGTCCTACATTGGTATTAGAATCAGATTTTAGATTAGGGAATGCACTTAAAATAAAATTTTCTCAAGTGTGATATGTCTTGATTTCTGTAAATTGGTCTAAAATATTAGGTGTATTTCTCTCAAATGTTCAAAAACCACTACCAAAAGCAGAATTACAGAAATTGGTCATTTCAATATCGCGAGAACCATCATTACAAGTAATATGACGCCCATATAATACTCTAACAGTATCTATGTAACTTGAATTACCAAAAAAAGAAGTGTACATAGTATATTTATTATTTCCAAATGTAATATTACTTGCTGTATAAGCACCATAATGAAGATTACAGGTATAAACACCATTAAAACCCATACTATATCCAAATCCATTCATATTCATGCCTTCTGGCTGATAACCACTAATTGTGTAATTTAGGTTATATCCACCATCGCCATTTTCTTCAATAGTATCGAATGTTAACGAAATTATTGCAGATGGGTTATCTTTTCATTCATCAACACAACTTGCTACACAGGCAGCAGTATATACATCAGTAACA
>CAZIEX010000034.1:0-4595 GCA_964538585.1 uncultured Mycoplasmatales bacterium
TTAATATAGATTTACCTAATTTTATAATCAAAACCACTCAGTATATTACATAATATTTACAAAAAATATAGTAAGTTCTTATTACATATTCATAATAAAAAATGAAATTATTATTTTTTTATAATAAAAATAATTATGAATAGTAGACAATCCAAATTTGCTCCCAAATTTAAAGATAAATACTTAAGCTTTGTCCAAAATTATTGTAATTATGAAGGCCTTATTTTTGAAAATAAAGACACATGTGAATGAAATGGTCATAAAACAATCTTAAAATTCACTTGCAAAAGATGTGGTAACTCTTTTACAAAAAAACTTTATCAAATTTCAGATGATTTTCGCATTAAAGAAAATTTGGTTTGCCGTAGATGCTTTCGTAAAGCAAAATACAAAAAGACATTGCGGAGCAATCCTAAAGAAATAGAATCTAAGCTTTATCACTTTTGGTATAATCATCGGAATGATATGTGTTATAAATGAAGCGAGATTTATGAACCATTTGCTGATTTTGTAATAGCTAAATTAAAATTAAGTAATGATATTGATCTTAATCATAGCAATTTTAAAATATTCCGCAAAAATGAAAAATTACCATTTGATGAAGACAACATTGAAGTATTTATTCAACTTTAAATAAAAAAGTATCAAGCAAAGAAAATTAAAATTTTTAATCTAATAAATTGAAGATTAATTTAATACTAAATCAATATCAATAAAAGACTCTTTTCTTAAATAGAGCAATATTATTAAAAGAGAACAAATAAAAGAAAAGAGAAATAAACTTTTAAATATTCATCAAATTTACTTTAAAAACAATTTTATTAAAAAAACAAAAATTTTTTGAAAATAAAAAAATTTGATTTTTTATGTACAATAAAATTGGAAGGGGAAAATTTAATATGTGAATTAAATTTAATGAAAATACAGTAATAGACTTCTTAGACTTCGTAGCTCACAACTATAAAAAGAATGACCCAGTTGATTTTGAATATTGATTCAAAAGATTTTGAGGGGAAGATTATAATCCTAATAACGATTCAAACCATAAATTCTATGAATGGACACAAATTGCATTAAAGGTATGAAGAGGTGGAATAAATAATGGAAAATAGAAAAAATGTATATTTAAGAAATGATATTAAAATAATAAGAGAGATTGAAAGCAAAAAAATTACACCTAAGTTGCTCAGATCAGCAAGTGATATTGTTAAAGAAAATTTTGACTACAAAGAGCACCGATTCATCTTTCATAATCAAGAATATCAAGATATATGAGATTCAATGATAGATAAATTCTTTGATCATTTTAAAGTTCCCTATAATGGAAAAAGAACAGGCGGTTTAGCTATTGGTAATAAAATACTTGATAACAATTCATCAAGTACAACTAAGGCATTCCCGCTCTATGCAATATTTATTGATTACTTCATCTATGTTAAACCAGAGAATTGAAAGCCATTGTGGGTTAATTTTATTCGAAGAACAGTTATTAATCCTGATGGACATATTTATGGAATAACTAGTCATGGACACCAAGATAGCTCTATTGAATATATCTTTAAATGTTTCGTTGATTTTCATTGTAGAAAATGATAGTATGATTAATGATCAAAAATATGAGTGTGGAAATAAAATCTAATAACAAAGTAAGATGTATGCATTTAAAAAATAAAAAAAATTAAAAATAAATGACTTAAATTCAATGAAAGTAAAGTAATAAATTTCTTAGATTTAATCAATGAAAATCAAAAAGAAAATATAACAATCTATTTTGAATGTTGATTTAAAAAAATTTGAAAAGAAAATTACAACCAAAATAGAGAAACTAATTATGAATTAAGAGAAAAATAATAAAGAAAGGAATAAATGATTATGGAAACAAAAAACTTTATTTAAAAGTGATATTAGATGAATAAGAGAAAAAGAATATAGAAAGCTTACACCCTATGTTATGAATGTATTAAATGTATCAGAGGATGGTGCTTCTTTGACTCAATCCTATGTTAATCAATGCATTACAGGAATATGAAGAATATCAAGAGAAAGTGTTATTGGATATCATTTCAACTACAATGAATGTCGATTTGTCTTTCAAAACCAAGAATACCAAGATATATGGGATCAAATGATTGAAAAAATATTGGGATGTTATAAAATTCCTGCCTATAAATTTGAATTATTGTCATATGGGATCGATAATGAAATGTTTTATGAAAATTCAAGTTCAAATCATCATACATTCCCACTACAATCATTATTAACTAATTATTTTATTTATGTCAAACCTGAAAATTGGCGTTTAGATTAAATCAATTTTATTAGAAGCATAACTGTTACAGATAAAGGATATTCTCCATTACCTGTATGCAATATTTTTGCAAAATTTGTTGAAACACATCAAAAAGAAAATTTACCTCCACATGAGAAAATCTATAAACTCAAAAGCAGATAGAAAAGATGAATAATTATGGAAACTAAAAAACCTTATTTAAGAAATGACATAAGATGAATTAGAGAAACAGAATTTAAAAATGTTACACCTCATATGCTTGATGTTTTTGGTTTTGAATCAGAAGAAGATGTAATGAATTATTATTTTGACCATAATACTCATAGATTTGTTTTTAAAAATCCTGAATATCAAGACTACTATGATTTTATGATTGATAAATTCTTTGATTTCTTCAAAATGCCTACTGGTCCTAAAAAACTAGATGGTTTAGCTATTTGAAACAAATCCCATCATCCAGTATTCCCAGATGTTAAAGCAGAATTTCCTTTTCAAACAGTTTTAAATGATTATTACATTTGTGTAAAACCTGAAAATTGGAGAGAACGTTGAATTGATTTCATTAGAAGGGTAGTCATTACCCACACAGGACAAATCTATATATTAAATCATCATGGCTATTACTCATTACCTATTAAGGAATTATTTAAAGCATTTATTGAAACACATCAACCTGAAAGACCTTGATAATTGATAATGTAGTAGAAAACAAAAGATAGGTTTACCTATCTTTTTCTTAATTATCTAATAGTAATTCTTTCAAACTATTAAATAATTTAATGTTTTTATATTGATGATTTAATATAATTTTTTTCATTACCAACAATTCTTATGTCTTATAATGTGATACCCGTTTTGTATTCAACAAATCATAAAGGATTAAGTTTACTGACTTATTCCATTTATTCTTTGATAGAACATAGAAATGAAAATACATTTTATGACATCTTTATTTTGCATAATAATTTAACCAAATATGATGAAAATAAATTATTAAAAAAGTTAAAAAAACTAAGTCAATTTAACATTCACTTCATTAATTGCAGTCATTTAGATAATGAATTTAATTTAAATGAAATTCATAATCGATCTAAGTCATCAATAAAAACTCTTTCTTGGCCTGCACCAATGTATTATTACTTCTTTGCTCATCTTTTTATTAAAGATTACCAAAAAATAATTTATCTAGATATAGACACATTAGTATTAAGAGATTTATTAGACTTATATAAGATTGAAACAGACAAAGCTTTTGCTGGTGTTGTTTGCGCAACAATAGCTGATTGAATTACATTGCAAAACTACTATAAACAAACCAATAATGAACAAAAACTTAAAATGTGAACTTATAATTCTGCATTTATAAGCAATGATATTAATGAATTTAAAAATTATTTAAATTCTGGTGTATTACTAATTAATTTAAATAAATTAAAAACGTACAATCTTAAAGATATTTTTACTAAAGCTAAAGAATATAATTTTGCTGATCAAGATATAGTAGGATACTTCTTTAAAGATGATATTCAATTAGTTGATTATCATCTTAACTATTGTATTCACTTTTTTGTTGATAATGCCATGGACAAAAATGTTAAAAAATTAAATGGTAATTATTTTGATATTGAAAATATCAAAGATGTTTATATTATCCATTACTCTTTCAGACCAAAACCAAATGAATTCTTTAATCTTGAGCTTAAAGACTACATCAATTCATTTAATTCATTAGATCAATATCTAGATAGTTTTAAGGATTTTAATCTTAAGTGATTTAATATTAATAAACCTAAATTTTCACATTTACAAAATCAATTATTAAGCCTTTCAACTGCATATAAAAAACAAATTGTTTTGGATTTTTCTAAGACAAATATTGCAAAAAAAGCTCTAATAATTTTTGGAAAAGAGTGGAATAAAATTTGCTAAACAAGTCTATAAATATATTGGAATGTGAAATATTGAGTTTCCATTCCGTTTGCATAGTTTGTTTACTTTTATTCAATATAGGTGGTTTTTCATTTAATTTTTATACATAAAACTATGCAAATATCTCTTCTTTTAAAAAATTTGACTTGTCTTTTATACCTTGGATAGTGAATCGAGTATGGATTCACTATTTTTTCTTTGAATAAAAAAACCAACTAATTAATAGTTGGTTTTAAAAATATAAGATTTAAAATTTAGTTTTTAGATTCTTCTTTATTCTCTTTATTATCTTCTGGTTTTGAAGATTGATTATTAGCTGCTGCTTGAGCAAATTGTTGTGCTGCTTGATCAAAAGCATCTAAACGAGTTTTTAATT
>CAZIEX010000035.1:0-4126 GCA_964538585.1 uncultured Mycoplasmatales bacterium
AAAAACATCTTAATTAAATTTTAAAATCAATTGGATATTTTCCTTCTTTAGTTTTCCATAATTTATTACCATTAAAGCTTCCGTCACCTACAAAGCTTGCAGCTGCAGATCGTGATTTAAATAGAATATCTTCCTTTGTTTTAAAATCATCAATTTTGCATCAATAATTTTCTCTTAATTTTTTAGTGGAATCTGATATGCTTGGATTTATTTTTTTGCTTATTTGACTACCAGATAAAAGAAGAAAACCTTCATTTGTCATAATAGCTTGTGCTTTTAGACTTTTACCTTGAAAAATAAATATTGGTTCATTTAGAGCTTGTAAATTATGGTTTGGTTTTTCGTCAATGTTATATTTAAAATGATTAATAACATCTTTAGGACTTTTATTTTCTTTTGTTTTTCAGCAAATATTTCCACTTAGTCTACAACCTCCAACAAAACTAGCCGCTGCAGATGGTGATTTAAATTGAATATCAATTTTTGTTATAAAATTCTCAATATCATTGTTAATTAAGTGCATTCTTCTTAACTTCAAAATATTATCAGACAAACTTTTTTGCTCACATTTGCTAATTTGACTACCAGCTGAAAGAATAAAATTATTTTTATCTTTAAAAACTAATTTAGCATTAAGATTATGACTTTGATAATAAAAAGTTATTTCATTTTCTATTTCTTGTTCAGTATTTGAGTTTTGTTTTTTGCTTATAGGTATAAAACAATCATACCCCAAAAGGTCAAAAATAACTTTTGTATATTTAATGTATTCTCCAAATCCATATTGGTTTTGCTTAGTTCCAAGATCAGGTACATTTTCATTTTCTATTTCATATCTTTTAGATTCACTTGCTAATTGGTAAAAAGAATACTCTAAAAAATTTAACTCAGTGGGAGTTAGATCTTCAAAATCATCAGTTTTTGTTGTTACAAAAAAACGTTAGATCAGTTTGATCAATATTTCTCTTTTTTATTGTTTTTATGTTCTAAAATTCTATTTAAAACACCTAAATTATTTTTCCTATAAGTGGCCCTACCAATGTAAATTGTTTTAGAATGAGTTTCTATATTTTCACCTAATAAAAAATAAATACCTACTTGCTTTAAATGCTTGCATATTGAGCCTGTATCTGTTTTACATAGTTCAAGCTTTGACCTAGGAATTTTATAAATAATTCCAGCTCAATTTGTATTTGTGCATGCTATTCTTGAAGCACAGCCCTCTTCTTCCTCATCATCTAAAAATTTACATTTATTTTTGTCATAATAAATATTATTCTTATTTAGCTAATAGTTTTGTCTTCTTAGTGTCTTGCTCAGCTAAACTTGGAATTTTCTTTCCATAGTGAGCATCAATAAATAATTGTTTTAATTCATCAACTCTAGGTAGTCGTGGGTTTGCTCCTGTACATTGGTCATCAAAAGCTTCAATAGACATTTGGTCAAGAATTTTTTCAAAATCCTTATCATTTACACCATAAGCTTTTGTACTTGGTCATAAATTAACTGAAGCAAATAAATTTTGAACAGCTTTAATTAAGTTATCTACTTTTTCAGCAGCTGTTTTACCTTTAATACCTAATACATCAGCGATTTCACAATATCTTTGACGAATGTTATTGTAATGAAATTGAGGTCAATACATTTGCTTTTCATTTTCAAATTTAGCAGCATTATAATGCATTACATATGGTAAGTAAATCGCATTAGCAGCTCCATGCATAACACCAAAGTGTCCGCCTATTTTATGACTTAAACTATGAACAACTCCTAAATAAGCATTACCAAAAGCAATACCAGCTATTGTAGCAGCATGAGCAATTGCTTCTCTGGCCTCTTTGTCAGTTGATCCATGCTCATATGCACGTTTTAAGTATTTGTAAATTAACTTAATACCTTCTAATGAATATGGACGAGTAAATTCAGTAGCTAAAATTGAAACATATGATTCAAAACAATGACTAAATGCATCAGCAGCTGTAACTGCAGTCATTCTAGGTGGCAAAGACATCATAAATTGTGCATCAATAATAGCTACAGTAGGAATTAATGCATAATCAGCCAATGAATATTTGATATGTGTTTTTTCATCAGTAATAATAGCAAATGGAGTAACTTCTGATCCAGTTCCTGCAGTAGTTGGAATACATACTAATTGTACTTTTTTAGGTGTTGGGAATCTTACAACACGTTTACGAATATCTAAAAAACGAATTGCCAAATCTTCAAATTTAACATCGGGATATTCATTGTAAAATCACATCATTTTTGCTGCATCAAGTGAACTTCCACCACCAAAAGCAATAATAGCTTCAGGATTAAATTCTTTAATTTCAGCTGCACCTCGATAAGTAGTTCCACAAGAAGGGTTTGGTTCAACATTAGTAAATACTTTAATTTTCATATCAAATCCTTCAAGGATTTTAGAAATTTTTTGACCAAATGTTCCCCAAATGAAATTATCTGAAACTATGAAGACTTTTCTTACTCCATCTTCATATAAATCTCTCAATCCTTCTTCAATACATCCAAATTTAAAATATACACGACTTGGAATCCGTAATCACATCATATTTTCTCTACGCATAGCAACTTGTTTAACATCTAATAATTGGTCAATACCAACATTACCACTAAAACTATTTCCTCCTACTGAACCACATCCTAAAGTGAATGATGGTAATAATTTAAAGTTATAAAAATCTCCAACTCCACCTAAACTTGAAGGGGAATTAATAATTAATCTACCTGTGTTGGCAGTTTGTATTCATTTAACAACTTTGTCTGCACCAACTAATTCATCAACAAATAAAGATGAAGTATGTCCAGGTCCTAATTTTAATAATTCTGCTTGAATTTTTAATGCATCATCAAAATCTTTAGCTTTATAAATAGAAACAAAATCACTTAATTTTTCATGAGCTAAGGGATTTGATGGATCAGTTGATTCGGTTGGAACAACTAACATTTTCGCTCATTCAGGAACTTGAATACCAAAAATCTTTCCAAGTGATTGTGCATTTTGACCTACAATTTCTGGATTTACTGCACCAAAATTACCATCACGAAACATTTTCTTGCAGATCTTATTAATATCAGTTTTTGATTCAACAACATGTGCTTGTTGATTCTTAAATTCAGTTATTACATTGTCATAAATATCTGCTAAAGCTATAACTGAGTTTTCTGTTGCACAAACAACACCATTATCAAAAGTATTTGACTGAATAATGGAAGCAATAGCCATTTTTAAATCAGCTGTTGTATCAATAATTGCAGGGCAATTACCAGCACCAACACCAACAGCTGGTTTACCACTACTATATGCAGCTTTAACCAGTCCAGGACCACCAGTAGCTAAAATTAAATCAGATTTTTGCATTAATGTTGATGTATCTTCCATTGATGAATTAGGAGGTAATCAAGCAATAATACCTTTAGGTGCTCCAGCTGCTTCTGCAGCTTTTAAAACAATTTCAGCTGCTTTCACAGTAGATTCATAAGCACGCGGGTGAGGAGAAATTACAATTCCGTTGCAAGTTTTTAAGCAAATTAAACATTTATAAATTGCAGTTGAAGTAGGATTTGTTGTTGGAATGATAGCAGACACCACTCCTTTAGGAATATAAACTTTTTGGTAACCTGCTGGGATATCTTCTTCAATTATTCCACAAGTCTTTGCATGTTTAAATTTGTTGTAAATATATTCAGCAGCAAAATTATTCTTGATAATTTTATCTTCTAGTACTCCCATTCTAGTTTCCTTACATGCTATTTGGGCAAGCAAAACACGAGCATCATTAGCTGCTTTAGCAGCTTCATAAAATATTTTATCAACTTGTTCTTGACTAAAAGTAGCAAATTGTTGTTGTGCTTTACGCACATTTTCAATAATAGTTTCTATTTTGTCCATAATAAATTAAAAAAATTATACTAATATAGATTAAACAAAATAAGAATTTTTAACAATGAAAATGCCACTAATTGTTAAGGATATTAATGAATATTTACTATGCAAAAGTAGTAATTAATCATAGAAAACTATCATTCAATAATGTACAATATAAAAACTATGAAAAATTTATCAACAAAAAATTGTTGGAAATTACTAGGGGGGGGCAAGTAG
>CAZIEX010000036.1:0-3744 GCA_964538585.1 uncultured Mycoplasmatales bacterium
CTACTTGCCCCCCCTAGTAATTTCCAGCAATTTTTTGTTGATAAATTTTTCATAATATGAATATTATATATAAAACCTTATGAAATAGATTGGTTTTAATTGTCTGATTAATTCAAAACTTTAATTTATTCTTGATAATTAAATTGTTTATTTTGTCAATTTCATTCAACCCATTATTAATTTCTCTTTTTATAGCTAGTTAATTAGTCAATCATTTCATTGGTTTAATAAGTTACTTTCTTATTTTTTTCTTTAAATTTTCTAAATTTAGTTTTTAATGATTCAATTTTTGTCTAGTTTGTTCTTTAAATTGTTTGAAATTATTTAATGAGGAATCATATCTTTAATTATTACCTGAAGATATAACATGTTCAATTGTACCTATACTTGGAAATTGAATTATTTTTGTTTCTTTTAACTTCTCTTTTAATAAAAAAGATCTTTCATATTTTATTCTTTATATCTTTCTCATAAGCAGAATTTTTTAGCAGTAATTTAATAAACAATTTTTGATGTTTTATAAACAATTGCAAAACTAGATATCATTTAAATTAGCATTTTATAGTATACTCATTTGATCTTTTAGTATGTAAAATAAAAGAATTTAAAATTTAAAAAACAAAAACCACATTTTGAATAATTAAAAGACATAAGATTTATAAATTAAGACAAAACAAAAAACTAGTTAGTAATAACTAGTTTTATATGTTATTTTTTATTTAAGTTATTGATTAATTTTAAATTGAGTCTTTACACGTCGCAATTGGTCAATGATTTTATCGCAAGCTTTGTTAACTGCTGTTAATATATTAAAATCATTAGCTTCAGAACGAATTACACCCTTAGTAGGAACAGAAACATTAATACGTATTTTATAGGTTTTTTCTTTAGGATAATTTACTACCTCAATTTTAATATCTTCCTGGACAAAATTAAAATCATAAAATTTTGAAACTTTTTCTTCAATATAATTAGTTACAGCATCTGATTTATTGCAATCTTTTCAACGAATTGTGCAGTTCATATTATTTCTTCTCCTTATAATTTAAAATTTTCCTTTATATAAAATTTCATCAGCGATAATTTTTGCTTTTTTACTGCTTTCTAATTTACTAACAACTGTTAGAGCAAATTCTATTGCAGCATTCATAGAATTAGCAGTTATAAAGTTTTTATCCACCACTACATTTTGATTTTTTACATATCCTTGTTTAAATGTATCTTGGTATCCTGGATAGCATGTTGCTTTAACATTATTTAGCATTCCCATAGCTCCGTACACTTGTGGAGCAGCACACATAGCCATAAATGTAATTTTGCTATTATGTCTATTTTTATCTAAAAAAGAAATTAGTCTTGGAGCATCAACATCATTAAATTTTACATAACCAGGGCCACCTGGTAGATAAATAGCATTATATTTTGATAAATTCTCATTGTTTAATATAGAATCACATGAAATTTTTGTTCCATGAGCTAACAATAAATTTTTCTTTTTATCAATTGAAAGGGTTTTAACATATAACCCAGCACGTCTTCAAATATCAATAGGAACAATTACTTCTGCATCCTCTGATTTATTTGCGACAATTACAGCAATACGAATCATATTATTATTTTACCATTTTTAATTTTTTAAGTGTTTAACTTCAACCAAAACTTTAGTTGGAAGAATAACTCGGTCATGTAATTTATAACCAGATTCTAATATTTTTTTTACATAATGAGTACCATTTTTTGGATTACCTTCAATATCAATTGCGTCCATGATGTTGCTATCATAAATATCGCCTGGTTTAACATTTAATTCAACAATAGATTGCTCATTTAATCAGTTATTAAACATATTTGAAAGCATTTTTAATCCAGCTAAATAATTTTTAATTGCAGGATTATCAGTAGGATGATTAATCATTTTGTTAAATTGATTAATAATATTTATTAGACTAAGAGCAGAATTAGCTAATGCATATTTTTTTATTTCTTTTGATTCCAATTCAAATTTATTTTGGTATTCTTTTAATTTTTCATCAAGTATTTTCTGAGCTTTGATACTTTTTTCATTAACTTGTTTTGTAAATTCACTATTTAAATGATTAACTTCATCTCTTAAATTTTTAATGTTAGTTTCTAGATTAACATTTTTTGCTAAAAGATCAATTTTTTCTTTTTTTAAATTTTCTATTTCTTGTTTTAAATTATTTATTTCTTTTTGTTTTTGTTGAATGTGATCAGTTTTTGTTTGTTGTTTATTTATTTTTTCTTTGTTATTCTTCATTTTTGTTCCTTTCAACTAGTTTTTATAACTCTTTAATTCTTTGTTAATTAAGTCATTGTATTCATCCACATCTTTATTAGGAATGTTAGCTAAGTCTTCAATACTTTTTAATTGTTTAGATGAGTAATTATTTGGTCGAGCATAAATAATAGTAGCTTCCAAATCACCATTTTGAGTTGAACTAAAAGCTCTTTTTTTAATTCCTTTAATACCACAATTACTTACAGTGATTTTCTCTCCATTAGCAGTTTTGGGTTTTAAAGTGGCTTGCTTGATTCCATAAGGTGTAGGAATATCGATTATTCCTCCACATATTGCTTTTAATGGGTCAACAAGTACATTTGTTTTTAGTACATCACCATTGCGACTAAAAACTTTACTTGGTGTAATAAATATGTCAACATATAATGCTCCACGTCGGCCATTAATTTCATTTCCATAATTTTCTAAAACTAATGTTTCACCATTATGGATTCCTGGTGGAATATTAATTTCAATATCTTTAGATTTATTATTGTATCCACTACCATGACAGTTAGGACATTGAGATCCAATAATTTTACCTGAACCTCGACATTTAGGGCAAACACCTTTAGTTTGCATAATTCCTAAAACTGTTCTTGTTTGGGATACTACATATCCAGTTCCATTGCAATTAGGACATGTTTTAATATCTTTACCATGATCTCCAGCACCTGAGCCATGACATTCTTCACAAGTTTCCTTGATATCAAGTTTAAAATGCTTTACTGATCCTAGAATAGAATCTAAAAATGGGATAGTAAGTTGTGCATGAATATCTGGATTGTATTTAGGTTGATTACGGTTGCTTCTTTTACCTCTTCCTCCACCAAAGAATGATGAAAATATATTATCATCATCTCCGAAATTAAAAGAAAAGCCTCCATTACTTGTACCAAATCCTGCACCTTTAAAAAATTCATTAAAAATATCAAATGGATTGATATTTTCCCCAGAATAACCATTTTGATTTAAACCTGCAAATCCAAATTGATCATAAATTTTTCTTTGTTTCTCATCACTAAGTACTTGATAAGCTTCATTTATTTCTTTAAATTTAGCTTCAGCTTCTGGTGATTTATTACGATCAGGGTGTCATTGCATAGCCAATTTACGAAATGCTCTTTTAATTTCATCAATACTAGCAGTTTTAGACACACCTAAAACTTCATAGTAATCCCTTTTTTCTTTATTAGCCATGCTATGTATTATATATAAAATTAGCAATCTATGTATTAAAGTGCTAAACTTATTGCTATCACTTTTTTATATAATAAAAAAGTATGGTAAAAAAATCTGAAACAAAACAAAGCTTTTGATATTCTCAAAATCATTCTTATTTGTTCAAGAAAAATAAAGTATCATTTGAGCAAATAAAATCTGGTAATGATGTATATCGTCCAAGCAAAAAAGCAGTAATTATTTTAGCTATAAGTTTTATTCTT
>CAZIEX010000037.1:0-3513 GCA_964538585.1 uncultured Mycoplasmatales bacterium
CTGAAAATCCTTATGTCGTGGGTTCGAGTCCCACTTGGGCCACCATAAAGAAAACTTAACCCCTTCTAATAACTAGAAGGGGTTTTTAAATGCACAAAAAATGAAAATCAAAATTTACGTGGTCGCTATAGGCTTTAATATGAAAAGTTTTTCATCAAACAAGACCACGTAAATTTTGGCAAAAAAAATGTTATTTTTGTATCAAGAGAAACTCATTGTTTAGTTTGTATTGAATTTATAACTATTGCAATTAGGTTTGCTATTTTTAGTAAATTTTATGCAAAACCCGCTTGCTTTATCGATTATTTATTTTTTATTATATAAGAGTAATCTATGAAGTTTTCTGGTGACTACAAAAAATTACAAAGCGATTGTATTAATCTTTGGAAACAATTTTCATCTTTTAATTTTAAAGAAGAAATAAATAGTATTAAACCTACTTTTTCTTTGTTTAGTAAGGTTACATATGGAAAGAATTACTTTGAACTGGGGTGTTTTAATTTTATCTGGATAAGGGCATCAAATGTTTTCATGCCTAATAACATACTTACATCTCACCCAAAAACTAAGGAATATTTTGAATATATTTTCACTAATAATGTTCTTAAAGTTGTTAAGCATTTTTCTGATGGCGTAAATAAATCTTCATATTTTATTTATGATAATATGGTTTTTAAATTAAACTATTATTTTGAATACACTAAAATTTGGTATGTAGGTGTTGATTATCAAATTACAATTAGATTTGCAGGAACACAACTGGACTATTTGGAAAAAATTGATTCAAATATATTTAAGGGGATTTCTGTTAGCATATTTTCTTATATAGAGGAAACTATTGAACTAAGAAACAATATTTTTTATACAATCGAAACAAATAAAAGAGTATTAAGAAAAAAAGATGAAATTGAATATTTAAATGAAAAATATAATCCATACCCTTTATCCGAAGAAGATATTATGAATTCTATAAATATATATAAGGAGGCTAAGTTCAATGAAGAATAAATTTATTTTCATAATTTTGTTATGTGTCGGAAGTATCACTATTAGTAATTTATCAACAGAACAAGTTGGTCTTGAAACATCTTTCTCGATTGAAGAGAACTTAATGAAATCATTAGATTTTAATTACGAAACCTTGGATAACGGTTATTTGATTCAAAACGGAAATACATTCTCAAGCATTCAATATGATGATTTTGGAAATGTTATTTCTGCTATTGCATTAATTAATGATACAAATGATAAATTGATTGAGACCAATTTAACATATGATGAAAATCAGAATATATCTCAAATTGTTTCAAACAATCAAAATTTATCATTTGAGCGTGATGAAAATGGTTTTTTAACTGTTAAACAAAATGACAAATTGATGTCTTCTAATGTTGTTGATGATAATCAGATTATTCAACAATTTGCAAACGAGACTAGCATAACAAGGACAAACCTAAATAGTAATGATTATTCAATTAAATATGGAAGTTTTAATGAATTTCATATTAATGTTGATGATAATGGTATGCCTAATAAAATTACTAATTTAGATACAAATACTGCAACCATTTATACATATGACGAAAATGAAAATCTAATTTCTATGATTAACGATAATGGTCAAATTTCAAACTTTAATAATGAAGTAATTAACAATATGTTTGGTTCAAAACTTGTCACTAAAGTAAAAGATAATTATATTGAAATTCTAATTAATGAAGATCAACAACATGTTATCGAAGATGTTTCAAATGGCGATAATGTTTCTTTAACTTTTAATAATAAGGAGATTAGTAGTATTTCTACCAACAATCTAATTTCAGGATATAATCACTATAGTGACATTATTGGAAACAATGAAAGTTATTGCTTTAACAATTTGGGCTACATCACAAATATATCTGACAATAAAAACATTTTAAAAGATTATAAATACGATGATTTAGGCAAATTGATTTATAGCTTTGATTCTAATAATAATCACCTGACTAAGTATGAGTATGATAATGCTGGAAACCTTCTAAAAGAAAATAAAGATGGAGAAGTAACATACTATAAATATGAGAACAAAGAAAATCTTAATCAATTAACAAATATAAATGATGATTTGCTAACTTATGATGAATTTGGAAATTTGATTAGTTATTCAAATAAAACCTTTGAATGGGATGCTGGAAGTATTCTTAAGCAAACGATTGTTAACAATTCTATTGTCAATTATCAATATGGTGTTGATAAAATGAGAACAAGCAAAACTGTAAACAATAATACAACATATTACGATTATTTTAATGGATATTTGATGTCATCTAATAATGGTAAAGGGACTGTTAAATATTTTTATGATGATGAAAATAGTGTTCTTGGATTTCATTTTGATGATTCAATATATTTATATGTTAAGGATCCAATTGGTGTCATACGAGGAATAGTTGACGAGAATTTAGATCCAGTAGTTTTATATGAATATGATGACCGGGGCGTCCCAATAATAAAATATTGCAAATCAAATGATGTTTTAGAAGCTAACTTAATTTTATATAAAGATTATGTTTTTGATTATGAAACTGATTTGTACTATATAGGAACAAGATATTACTCTCCAAACATTAGAAGGTTTATTTCTCAGGATGATTTTGAAAAGACATCTAAAGCTGGTTCTAACGATTATAACTTTAATTTGTATTCTTATTGCAACAATAATCCCATTATGTTTCATGATAAACTTGGATATGAAGCAATCACATTATCTATTGCTGCTCTTGCTGTTCTTGTTATTGCAGTTATTATTCTTGTTTTAGCTGTTTCTTATATTGTTACGCAAATCTATGAGGTTGTTTCTGACGCATTTAAACGCTACAACAGTAATTTACCAACCTTGTTAAATAAAACAAAAAATGATTTTTATAGTTTGATTGAAAAGTTTAAAAAAGAGGCCTTACTTGCTTTTGGGGAATATCTAATAACAATTTGGATGTGGCGGGTAGATAATGGTAAGAGAGAAAATCATCATATCATTGCACAAACATCTCAAAAATGTGCTAGATCAAGAAGGTTATTAACAGTTACATATAAATATGATATTAATGACGAAATAAACACAATCTATTTGAAATATAGACTTCACAAACATCTTCATAATGACACATATTATTATGCTGTTGATAATTATACATACTTGGGTCATCAGCTTGGTGGCGAAGTTTTATTTGTAGCTCATCTTGGAGCTATTTGGTTAGCATTATTTAAATTAAATGAGTCTTTGATATTTTAAAAATGTTATAGATATAGTAGAAAAATATTGTACCAGTTTGTTAAAGACACTATTATTTGAATAATATTGATATGATCTACATAGAAATGTCAGCGCCTTCTCTACATTAAGTTTGCAATTTTCGAGTAATCTATGAAGTTTTCTGGTGACTACAAAAAATTACAAAGCGATTGTATTAATCTTTGGAAACAATTTTCTTCTTTTGATTTTAGAAAAGAAATAAATAATATTAAACCTAC
>CAZIEX010000038.1:0-3149 GCA_964538585.1 uncultured Mycoplasmatales bacterium
GTCTTAATGTTGCTATGGATAATATTGATGAAGTAATTAAAATTATCCGTAATGCTTCTTCTGATGAAGCAGCAGCAGTTGAAATTAAATCTAAATTTAGTTTGGACGATAAACAAACTAAAGCTATCCTTGATATGCGTTTACGTACATTAAGTAGCTTAGAACACGATAAAATCATTAATGAATTAAAAGATCTGGAAGCTGAGATTAATGCTTTTAATGCATTATTGCAAAGTCATGATTTACAAATTTCAACAATTATTGATAAATTAGAAACATTAAAAAAGAAATTTGGTGATGAGCGTCGTACTGAAATCATAGATGGTGGTTCATTAGATATTACTGATGAAGATTTGATTCCAAATGAAGATATCTTATTAACTATTTCTTCAAAAGGCTATATTAAACGTTTACCAGTTGATACATATCGCAATCAACGCCGTGGAGGAGTTGGAATAATTGGAGCTACAACTTTTGAAGATGATGATATTTCTCGAATAGTTGTTGCTAATACTCATACAGATATTTTGATATTCACTGATAAAGGTAAGATCTATCGACTTCGTGGTCACCAATTCCCTAAAGGTTCAAGAATTTCTAAAGGATTACCAGCTATTAGTTTCTTACCTTCTATTGAAAAAGGTGAAAAAGTCATCACTTTATTACCAATAGAAACTTATGATGATAATGCATCAATTATTTACATCACTAAAAAAGGTATTATTAAAAAGACTGCTGTTAGTGAATTCATTAGAATTAATTCTAATGGTAAACGTTGTATTACACTAAAAGAAGGTGATGAATTATTAGATATATTAAAAATTAACGATGAATCACAAGTATTATTAGGTGCTAATAATGGTCATGTTGTAAGATTCAATTCTACTGCAGTTCGTAATATGGGAAGAACTGCTGCTGGAGTACATGGTATTAAACTAACTAATAGTGAACATGTTATTGGTGCAGTGCGAACAGATGATGGTAACTTATTATTGTCTGTTGGAACTAAAGGTATTGGAAAATTAACACCAATTGAAGATTACCGATTAGCTAATAGAAATGCTAAAGGTGTTATTGCTTTAAAAGTAACTCCAAAAACTGGTCCACTAATTGCTATAAAAGCTATTAATAATGAAGATGAAATTTTAATTATCACTTCTAAAAATAAAATTATCCGTATTAGTGCTAATAGTATTCGCGAAGCTGGTAGAAATACATCAGGTGTTAAATTAGTTGCTTTAGATGAAGGTGATAAAATCCGTGATGTTGCTATTTTAAAAAAAGAAATAGTGGATAATAGTGCAGAAGAAGCAACTGATAATATTCCTCAAGCTTAAAATTAACAAAAAATAAAATACTCCTACTTAGGAGTATTTTTTTATTTATAAATAAATTAAAATTAAGAATTAATTATCATCAATTTTTAGCATCTTCTAGCATCTTAGCAATAATATTGTAATTTGCAATTGCTGTATCAATTTGCATTGTTTCAGTCTTAGAATGACAACCATCAATTTGAGGACCACAAGAAATTATATATTTAATTGATGGACACTTCTTTAATAATGTAGCACATTCTAAACCACCTGGACAAGTATTTACAATAGTATCTTTACCAGTAACTTCTTTATATATCTTTTTATAAGATTCAAGAATTGGATTATGTTTGTAAATAGGAGTTCATGGTGGTAAATATAATGAACATTCTACTTTACCATGAGATAACTCTACTACAGAACGAACTTGGTTATAAATTCTTCATACTGCATTTTCATATAAACTACGAACATATGAATAACTCTTAATTTTTTCATTATGAGTTTCAATTAAACCTAAATTTGTAGAAGTTTCAGATTGAGTATGTTCAACATTATAAACACTCATTCCGTTGTACATAGCATTATACCCACGAATAATTTCATCAGATCTTTCTTTTACAACTGGTAAGAATTGTGGGTTAGAAATTTCTTCTAAACTAAATTCAGGGGTATCAAAATCTTCATATTCTTCTTTGTAATCTTTTTGCATTTTTTCAATCAATTCTTTTGCTTTTGCAAAATCACTATTTTTTACAGCTATGGTTCCATAAGCAAAAGTAGGAATAGAGTTTTTAGCTTGTCCTCCTACTACATCAACTAAACGAACATCAAGATTATTTAAAATTGCAAGATTGTACAAAATATCAAAATGTGATTTAATAGCATTTAACAATTTTTGATAAATGTCTAATCCAGAATGTCCTCCTTTTAAACCTTTAACACCAAGTTTAATATATCGAGCATCATTCATTGCTTCTCTTTTAACTTCATATTCAATATCTTGGCTGATACAAGATACACAACCAATGAATAAGTCTTTAAATGATTCAGTATCAACATTAATTAAATATTTACATGTTAAAACATTATTTTCTAATGCTAATGCCCCTAAATTTCTATCCTCTTCATCAGTTGTTACTAAAAATTCTAATGGGCCATGAGGAATATTATTTTCTAATATTGCAAACATTACACAAACACCAGAACCATCATCTGCTCCTAATGTTGTGTTGTTAGCATGAATAGTATTACCTTCAATAATAAGTTCAATTGGGTCTTTTTTAAAGTCATGTGTTGAAGTTTCATCTTTTGCACATACCATATCCATATGAGCTTGTAAGCCAATCTTAGGATAGTTTTCATATCCTGGAGTTGCTTTAACAACTGCTTTAACATTTAATGCCTTATCTACAGTAACAGTAGTATTAGGATAAGAAGCAAATTTCTTTGCTAAAAAAGCAGATATTGCTTCACAATTAAATGTACCACGAGGAATTTGAGACATTTCATAAAATGTATCAAAGTATCCTTTAGGTGTCATCATTTTAGCTTCTTCTAAAGTAAGTTTTTTCATATTTCTCCTTATTTATATATTATTTTAATTATATTAAAATATTTCATCGATAATTAGTACATACACTTACTAAATATTTTGATTATATTCATATATATATATATATATATATTAAGTATTAGAACTGATCTGGTTCATAGGTTTTTATATAATATTTATGTTATGAAGAATTTATCAACAAAAAATTGTTGGAAATTACTAGGGGGGGGCAAGTAGTTTATTAGTTTGTGCTGGCTCTCTAGCTGCATGCTTGATTT
>CAZIEX010000039.1:0-2992 GCA_964538585.1 uncultured Mycoplasmatales bacterium
GTCATTGTCGATAATGACACATATATGAAATTACATTGCATCCTGCTCCACCTACCCCAAACACTTTTATATTAGTTTGAGCAAAATCATCATCTAAAAAATCAATGTTACTAGTAAAACCATCAATATTGATATTTGTAGATTCGAGTTTTTGATTAGTTTCTTCATTATTGATTATTTGATCTATGATTTTTCTCATATACCTTCTCCCATAGAACCTAATTTAGCACTTAAAGATGTACTAAATATACCTAATTTAAGAAGTAAACTTTTATTTAGTTGACGATTAGTAATTTCTTCAGCAATATATGAATCAATACTATATACAAATAAATCAAATTTGGTTTGTTGATAAATTGCAGCATTGAGTGTTCAAATTAGATTATTAATTTTTTCATTTTCAATACAAGTTAGTGATTCTTTAATGAATGTTACTGGTGATTCTTTTATACAAAGTGGTTTTGATGCATTTTTAATAATGAATGAGAATATATTGTGTCAATCATTTTCACAGTTTATATTTCAAATACTAATTTCATTCATATCTATTTGATCAATTATTTTGTTAAAGAATTCTTTGATTAGTTGATAACATACAATTTTGAAATCTTTAATAGCGATTTGTTGTAATTCTAAATAGTGTTGATCATGAATATTCATCAATGGAATATTTTCATTAATATTTTTGAAGATATTAAAATTATTGATTCAACTTATAATAATTTCAGAATTAACATTTAATTTATTTACTAATTGATTAATTAATCAATTAGTGCCAAATTCTATGTTATTAATTTGAATTATTCGATTAGAGCTATCAAATTGGTAAATGTTAATTACTTCATTATGTAAATCAATTAAAACATGGTTTTTGTTTTTATATAAGTCAATTGATGATAATTGATAAGCAATAGGTGTATTATATATACCTAAAATCTTTATATTTGATTTATCAATAATAGATAAAATGTTTCTTATTAAATCAATTCCAGTTTTTGTTCAATAATCAAGGTATGTAACTTTTATTTTTTTAGCATTTTTAGGGAATTCATTACAAATAGAACCATTTGTTTGGTATGCTAGAATATCTTTCTTTAGTGAGACAAAATTATCTTTAATCTTGCTTTCAATATCTTGGTTTAGATATTTCAAAATTTCATTTTCATTTTTACAATTAAGTTCATCAGAAGTTTTAATGTTGATATTCATTGATAAATCTTCAATACAAATTAAATATCTTTTAATTTGAATTCCAATGAATTTATCAATATCCAAAAGTTTTGTAGTTAAAATATTTTTAGTTTTTTCTATATTGTCAGTATATGGGTTGATAGGTAATTTTTCTGAAGTGTAAAATAAGCAATGTTTAGTATTTTCAAAAGCATCAAAAATTGCTATTTTTACACTATCAAAGCCGAAAGAAATTACTCCATATATTTTTTTTAGATTGTACATATTAAATCCTCACGATACCTCTTAATTTTGCTGAATGTGCACGATAATTGCTATTGACTTCTTTTTCACTAGGAATTATCGGATGCTTATTTAATAGTGCAAATTCCTTTTTTACTTGAATTGGTAATTCAATAGGGAAATTATCATTAATTAAACTTAAAAATGCTTTTTTTACTATACGGTCTTCTAATGAATGAAAGCTTATAATTGCTAATACTCCTTGGTGACTCAATAATTTAGATGCTTGATTGATAAAAGTTTTTAAGTTATTCAATTCATCATTAACTGCTATTCTTATTGCTTGAAAATAAATTTTTGCAGGATGTTTATGTTTACAAATTATTTGATATGGTAAAGAAGCTTTTATAATGTTTACTAATTGTGTAGTAGTTTCAATTGATTTATTTTTCCTTTCGTTAGCTATTGCTTTAGCAACGTTAAATGCATATTTACTTTCACCAAATTTTTTAAATATATCTTCTAGTTCTTTAATTGAATAGAAATTGATAATTTCATATGCGCTTAATTTTTGATTTTGATTCATACGCATATCAAGTTTTGCTTCATTATGATAACTAAATCCTCTTTTAGATTCATCAAGCATTCAACTTGATACTCCTAAATCTGCAATTATTCCATCAACTTTTTCAATCTTTAAGTTATTTAAAATTTTTGTAATATTCTTGAAATTATCATTGATAACAATAACTCTTTTTTCATTTTTAAAAAAATTATTCAAGTAATTGAATGCGTCTTTATCTGCATCAATGCAAATCAATCTTCCTTCATTGTTTAGTTTATTTAAGATTGCTAAAGAATGACCACCAAAACCACTAGTTGCATCAATATAAATACCATTATTTTTAATATTTAAAAGATTAATAGCCTCATTCAATAAAACTGGTTGATGAATAATATTATTATTTGTTAACATCATCAATCCTTTCAGCAATTTCTACATATGTGTTATCAGTGTTTTTCTTATATTCTTCATATAATTGAGAAGGTCAAATTTCTAATTTGTTTCCTATTCCAATAATAGTTACTTGCTCTTTAATATTACATTCATTCAATAAATTCCCCGGGATTAGAATTCGATTTTGTTTATCAATTGTAATTTCGGCAGCATTAGCTAGTAATTGACGAACAAGGATACGTGATTCACTTTTGTTTTGTGATAATTTCATTAATTGATTAGAGTAATTTTCAAATTCTTGTTGTGAACGAAGTTCTAGACAACCATCAAATCCTTTATTAACTATAACAACATCACTTAATTTTACAACAATTTTAGTTGGTAAATTAAGTCGATTTTTTTTATCAATTGAATGATTGTAGGTACCTAAGAACATTCCACTTTCTCCCACTTTTTCACATATAGTATATTATTTTTTATAAAAAAATAAAACTTTTTTAAAAAAATAAAAAACTGAGAAAATAATTTCAGTTCTTTAAATTCTTAAAAACAACTTATCTATTTCTTTTCCTTTTTGCGTTTAACCCCATAGTAGGTTCCAAATCCAATTCCACCTACTGC
>CAZIEX010000040.1:0-2857 GCA_964538585.1 uncultured Mycoplasmatales bacterium
AAAATATGGATAATCGTAAATTTAATGACCAAGAATTAATTCGCCGTCAAAAACTTCAAAATTTACAAAATAATCAAAAAGATCCATTTGGTATTGAACGTTTTGATTACAATTTTAATTCTTTATCATTTAAAGAAAAATACCAGAAATTCACCAAAGAAGAACTACATGAAAATACTGATGAAATTAAAATAGCTGGACGAATTATGGCTTTAAGACAAACATTTGCTGTCATTAAAGATTTTTATGGAACTGTGCAACTTTACATTAACAAGCACAATGTTGATCCTCAATTATTTCTAGACTTTAAAAAACTTGATATTGGTGATATCATTGGTGTTGTTGGCGTTCCTATGAAAACTAATACAGGTGAAATGACTGTTAATGTAAAGAATTTTCTTTTGCTAGCTAAATCACTAAAACCTCTACCTGAGAAATGACATGGTTTAGTTGATGAAGAAATTCGTGCTCGTCATCGATATGTTGATTTAATTATGAATGACGAATCAAAACAAAGATTCATTTTACGTAGTAAAATCATTCATACTATTAGAGAATTTATGGACAACCATTCATATCTAGAAGTGGAAACCCCTGTCCTTCAACCAATTCTAGGTGGAGCAAGTGCTCGTCCTTTTGTTACTCATCATAATACTTTAAATCGCCAATATTATTTACGAATTGCTACTGAATTAGCATTAAAAAAACTCATTGTTGGTGGGTTTGATAAAGTTTATGAAATAGGACGTGTATTTAGAAATGAAGGAATGGATGCTACTCATAATCCTGAATTCACTAGTATGGAAGCTTATGCAGCATATGCTAATTTAGAAGATATGATGGATTTGGCTGAGCAACTAGTTAAATATATTGCCAACCAACTAAATATAAAAGATTTAACTGTTGATAATGAACTAATTGATTTCTCTAAACCATTTAAAAGAATGCGTTTAATTGATATCATCAAAGAACAATGTGGTGTTGATTTTGATCAAATTCAAACTGATGAACAAGCAATAGCAATTGCTAAAGATCATCATTTAGAGTTATCTGCTCATGAAATGAATCGTGGACACATCATTGCTAAGTTCTTTGAAGAATATGGAGAAAAATCTTGTATTCAACCTACAATTGTTTATGATTATCCAATTGAAGTATCACCTTTAGCAAAGAAATCTACTAAAGATCCAAGAATGACCAGAAGATTTGAATTATTCATTGGTGCCAAAGAATATACCAATGCTTTTAGTGAACTTAATGATCCAATTGATCAATTCAACCGTTTTGAAAATCAATTAAAAGAAAAGGCCTTAGGTAATGATGAAGCTAATGAAATGGATATGGATTATATTCAAGCGCTTGAATATGGATTACCACCAACTGGTGGAATTGGATTTGGCATTGATCGATTAGTAATGTTGTTTACTAAAACTAATGTAATTAGAGATGTTTTGCTATTCCCACATATGAAAGATGAGAAATAATTCTTTTTCCTATGACAAAAGTAAATTATCATAAACCTCCTTATATCCGAAAATATGACTATTTAAGGTCTTTTTATCAACCTTCAAATGAATGATTTACAGATTCTGAAGAAATTAATAAACTATTACATGAATTAATTGAAAATGAAGCTGGTAGTAACCAAACTATATCTATTGTTGACATTGATTTTGATGAAGAATCAAATAGTGAAGAAAATGAAATAGATTCTTATGAATACTTAAAAGAAAAACAAGAAATGTCTAATAGTTCTATTGATGACAATTTAGAAGATGCTAAAATTGTTGAAGGTAGAATCATTGATCAACTAGCAAAAAAGTTTCTAAGTCAAAAATATTCAAACTGTCAACCATATGATTTAGACAATGAGCATTTATCAAATGAAGAAGGATTTAAAAGAACTAAACAAATCATTTCTTCAAATAAGAATTTCATTATTTTTCAACCAGTGTTTATTATTTCAAAAGAAATTAATAAAAAAACAATTAAAGCTATAGCAAAGCCTGATGCTTTAATTCGAATTGATGATGTCTATACTTTAATAGAAGTTAAAGGTACATCAAGTTCGAAAATCATACATTGATTAGATTTAAATTATCAAAGACATATTGTTAATACCTTTTTAGAAACAATTGATAAATCTATTGACCATTTTAAATTGTGTATCATTAAGTATGAAAAATGCAAAGCACACGATTGTTCTTTTGTTTTAGTAGATGGTGCTAGTTTTTCAAAAACTGGAGTTAGTATTCCATCTGAAGTTAAAAAAATATCATCTTATGGTAAAAAAATTGATGTAAAAGCAAGAATTAAAGAATTAATTGATGATACTAGTCTAGATTTAGATACTAATGGGTTTGACTATGTATTAGTTAAAGGTTATAAACCAAGTTTTAAAAAAAATAATGGAAAAATCAGTAAGTCTAAAGCATGAAGCATATTGAAAGAAGAAATACTTGAAGAAAATAAATTTTGAGAAAGAGTTTTAATGCTTTATGAATTTATACCTAATTCTAATTTAAAACCTAATTTTGAACCATGTCATGAGTATAAATCTCAAGCAAAAAATTCAGATTATTGAATGTCAATTCGTGATTATTATTTTTTTTCTAAAAATCCAAATTATTTTTTATTTAAATTTTCTGGTAATTTACTAAATTACCATCCAACTATTGAATTAAACAACAATTATCTAGGGAATATAGATATTTTATATGCAAATAAGAGTTTTTTATTTAATGGTGAAAAAATATTGAATCATAAAGATGAATTTTTAAAGTATTTTAATTCTATATACCTTAATCAAGATACTAAAAACCCGAAAATATACTTTGTAGAGAAGAATGTAAAAAAC
>CAZIEX010000041.1:0-2792 GCA_964538585.1 uncultured Mycoplasmatales bacterium
GAAGATAGTGATAGGGATTTAGTTCGTTTTACATCAAAACTTGCTTTAGAAAATGATAATTATGAAAATGTAATTGGACTATTTGAGGAAGCGGATTCATCATCTATTACAACTTTTAGTAGCAAAGGAAGTGGTGATGATGAAGAAGAAGATGAAAGCTATATATTAAATGATGATACGGACTATACCACTACACCATCGTCAGCTTTTAAAAGGGAGTTTGTATATTCGGCATATAGTTATTCAAGCTTGCAATATGGTGATATAGTTTGGGAAACCATAACTACATTAAAAATAAACACTGGACATACTGCTTTAGTAGTTAATACCTCTCAACAATCTGATTATGGAAAATATATTCAAACAGTCGAAGCTGTTGCTAGCGGTGTTAGAAGAGGTTTTTTAGATGATTTAAGAATGGTTAAATTTGGATGTGTTATTTTGCGAGTTAATGGAAGATCGACAATGAATAGTACTGTTGCTGTTAACTTTGCTCTTGCACAATTAGGAAAACCATACAATTTAGATTTATCTTCATCACCAAAAACAAGCATCAATGCTTCGTCGTGGTATTGTTCTGAATTAATATATGCTGCGTGGAAATATGCTTATATCAACTTAAATGTCTTCGATGGAATAACCTCAACCGACCCAATTTTACCTATCGGTATTGCAAATAGTGACAACACATATGAACTTCCATTGACAGATTATTTTCTAGATTTGAGTATTATTTCTAAATCTGGTAATGATTGGACTATACAAATAACAAACACATCTACTACCTCTGTAGATGTTTATTATAATGCTAAGATGTGTAATTCGAGTGATGCTGAAAATTGGACAAATTTAGAGGATGTTAACAAAGAACCACTAACAATCAGTTCTAAAGGTTCACAAAATGTCACAATTTCAACTAATTGGTTTGCTACTTCAATTGCAGCCTGTTATGAAAAAAATAATTATAAAATAATTACATACGCCGATAATTTAAATAGTAGCAAATTAACATTAACGAGTTACAATAACTTAATCGAAGTAAAAACTCAAGATGCTTAAATTAGAAAATATATCTAAAAGCTATAAAAAGATAAATGTATTAAAAAATATTAATTTATCTTTTCAAAAAAATTCGTTTAATGTTTTGGTTGGAAAAAGTGGTTCTGGTAAAACTACATTGTTAAATATCATAGGTGGATTAGATAAACCAACATCTGGAAAGATAATCTATGATGACACCGATATTAATAACAAAAACACTGATTCATATCGAAACAGTTATGTAGGAATTGTGTTTCAACAATTAAATTTGATCGAAGAATTTAATGTTAAACAAAACATGAAACTCGCTTTTGAACTAGCTAATAAAAAGATGACTGACGAAGAGATAGTTGATGTTTTAAGCAAAGTCAATTTACCAGATGATGGGGAAACAATAGAAAAACTATTAATTAAAAAACCTAATCAATTATCTGTAGGCCAAAAACAAAGATTAGCAATTGCTAGAGCGATGGTAAAAGATCCAGAGATATTATTACTCGATGAACCAACTAGTGCTCTTGATGATGAAAATGCTAAATCGATAGTTTTATTGTTAAAAGAACTTTCTAAAAGTTGCACTGTGATTGTTTCAACACACGCAAGATATATTTTCGATGAAGCAGCCGATCAGATGGTTGAACTTAAAGAAAAAACCGCTCATATTTTAAAAAACACTACAAAAGTTGAAGATTTTTCTAAAAATTCTAATAAATTTAAAAAAGGATTTTTATCTTTTTTTGAGACCTTTAACTTCGCTATAAGAAATCTAAAACATAAAAAAATTAGATTAATAACTTCGTTTTTTATCATGTTAATATCTACAATTTTATTTGGCGCAGCATATCTAATTTATACCTGTGATACCAATGATGTACTTTTAAGAACCCAAATTGATAACAATATTAGAATTTCATCAATTCAAAAATATCTTACCTATTATGACAATACGAGCGATTATGCACATACTACTTTTGATGAATTTACTAATGAAGAAATAGAAAGAATTGAAGAATACACGAACGGTGCTTGTATAGCTCTTAACACTTCAGACATTCAATTTTCATTTATAGGTACATCAGATTCATTATTACATACATATTTTAATGGGATTTATAAAGGCAACATTGATGAGACAACAGCATCATATTTTGGATTTTCTCCATATCACTCATCAAGTCGTCTTCCTCAAAACGAGAATGAAATTGTTATATCAAGATTACTTGCAGAAACACTCGTTTCGAATATATTTCGCATTAATTATAATGGCCAAACTGGTTCATTAATAACCAACATTAGAACAATTGATAATTTGATTGGTGCAGAGTTTAATGGGTACACCATTGTTGGAATATATTCGATGGATGATGATATGTTTGATTTTTGGATGGAAAATTCTTCAATAGAATATGTAACATCGGTATCAATGCTATCAAATGATTATTATGCCTATATGATGAGAATGGGTTTTTCAATATCCCAATGTATTTTTGGATATGGCGAAACGAGTAGCAGCTCATTTCGATATTTAATTAAATTTAGTGGCAATTATTTTAATGATCGAAATTTCCTGAATTCATTTACTGAAGGTGATAATTATATTGATATCATTAATCCATACACTGGTTTTACATCTATTTTGACTCAATTTGAGGACTCATATGTATCAATTGTTATTTGGAGTGTAATTATTGTTTTTTTACTCATCAGTTTTTTAATATCAATAAATCTATTCTATGCCAATGTTAAATCGA
>CAZIEX010000042.1:0-2663 GCA_964538585.1 uncultured Mycoplasmatales bacterium
AACAATTCCAGAATTATTTGAAGAGCAAGTTTTAAAAAATCCTGATAAAAAAGCTGGAATCTTTGGTGATACTTCTCTTACATATAATGAATTAAATCAAGAAGCAAATAATTTAGCTCATTATTTAATAAAAAATGGTGTTTCAAAAGGCGATATTGTAGGCATTTTACTTAATCGCTCTATTGAAATGCTAGTATACATATTTGCAATTTTAAAAACTGGTGCAGCATATGTTCCTATTGACCCAAACTATCCAGAACATCGTATAAAATACATATTAGAAAATAGTTCAATAAAATTAATCTTAAGTGAAAAAGAGCTATTAGATAAGTTTGATATTGATTGCCAAATTATAGATGCAAAATTAGATAATAAAGAAATCTATAATAAAAACAATTCTGAAAACCCAAATATTAAAATCTCTCCTAATGATTTATCTTATGTAATTTACACATCTGGATCTACAGGTAATCCAAAAGGCGTTATGCTTACACATAGAGGAGTAGTAAATTTATTGTATAGCATAAACAAAAGATTCAAATTCAATAAAAACTATACTATGGTTTCTTTAACTACTATCTGTTTTGATATATTTGTTTTTGAATCAATATATCCACTATGTATGGGAATGACAACAGTCATAACAAATTCTGATGAACAAAATATTCCACAATTTTTAAACAAATTGTGTAAAAAATATAATGTAAAAATACTACAAACAACACCTTCTAGACTTGGACTATTATTAAATGATAACAATTCTTTAGACTTCATCAAAAATGCAAAAGTTATAGTTATGGGCGGTGAAGCAGTGCCTCCAAATTTAATAAAAAGGCTAAAAGAATTGACAAAAGCAAAATTAATTAATGGATATGGACCAACAGAATGTACTGTTTATGCATCTTTTAAAGATTTAACAGATACTGATGAAATAAATATTGGTACTCCTGTTCATAATTCATCAATGTATATTTTAGATAGCAATATGAATATTGTTCCAATAGGAGTTCCAGGAAATTTATATATTAGTGGAGATGGAGTTGGTAGAGGATATCTAAATCGTGATAATTTAACAAAAGAAAGATTTATTGCTGACCAATTTAATCAAAAAAATAAAATGTACAATACTGGCGATGTTGCTAAATTTATGCCAAATGGAGATGTTCACTATATTGGTAGATCAGATTTCCAAGTGAAAATTCATGGTTTACGTATTGAACTAGAAGAAATTGAAAAACAAATTTCAAGTTATAAAAACATTTCTACATCTGCTGTATGTATAAAAAAAGATGCTTCACAAAGAGATATATTATGCGCATACTTTATAGCTGAAAGAATAATATCAATAAAAAATTTAAAAGAATTTTTGAGAAAAAAAATTCCAACATACATGATACCTGCATATTTTAAACAAGTTAACGAATTCAAATATACACCAAATGGAAAAATTGATAGAAAAAGCTTGCCAAATCCTGAATTCATAAAAAATAAAACAGAAATTATAACTCCTGAAACTAAAACAGAAAAACTATTATCAAAAATATTACAAAATATATTATCTATAAATCCTATAAGCATTACTGATAATATATTTGATTTAGGAGCAGATTCTTTAACAGCTTTACGTTTACAAATAGATTTATTAAGTGAAGGTATAAATATACCATATTCAGATATATTCAAATACAATACAATTAAAGATTTAGCTTTAAGAATCGACTCAAATATTAATACAGAAGTAACATTACATGATGATAATTATGACTATACAAAAATAAACAACTTGTTAAGCAAAAATAATTTAAGCAATATTACCGATTTGCATAAAGAGGAATTTGGTAATGTAATATTAACTGGTGCAACAGGTTTCCTTGGAATACATATTTTAGATGAGATAATGTCAACAACAAACTATACCATATATTGCCTAATCAGAAAAGGTTCAAATGGTTTAGAAGTTGATAAAAAGCTTCAAGATAGATTACATACATATTTTGGAGATAAATATAATAATGAACTTGGAAAAAGAATTATAGCAGTTGAAAGTGATATCTGTGATGAAAATTTAGGTTTAACAAAAAATAATTATGAATTATTAAAAAATAATTCTTCTTGTATAATTAATTGTGCTGCAAATGTTAAACATTATGGATATTATAGTGATTTTGAAAAAATAAATGTAACTGGAGTAAAAAATCTTATTAAATTTGCTTTAGATGGAAATTTAAAATTTATACAAATTTCTACTGCAAGTGTATCTGGAAATACCCTTGTTGGTGAAAAATCCAAATTAAATAATTTAGGAGGACTTAAAGATTATAATGAGCAAAGTTTCTTTATTGGACAATCATTTGAAAATGTTTATGTTTACAGTAAATTTGAAGCAGAAAAAATAGTTTTTGAAAATATTATTAATAATAACTTAAATGCTTTAGTATTAAGAGCAGGATATATTACTCCTAGATACACAGATGGAATCTTCCAAATTAATAGATTAGATAATGCTCATTTTAATAGAATTCAAACATTC
Organism: uncultured Mycoplasmatales bacterium; assembly: GCA_964538585.1. Classification (GTDB taxonomy): domain Bacteria; phylum Bacillota_I; class Bacilli_A; order Mycoplasmatales; family Mycoplasmoidaceae; genus Malacoplasma_A. The sequence goes on from CAZIEX010000042.1 coordinate 2,531, forward strand.
ATAAAATTAAAAATGATTCCAGAATCTTTAAAAGAGTTTCCAGTCGAATTTACTCCTGTTGATTATTTAGCAAAAGCAGTTGTAAAATCAATTCAATATTATAATAATAAAATAAATGTATTGCATTTATATA
>CAZIEX010000043.1:0-2650 GCA_964538585.1 uncultured Mycoplasmatales bacterium
TGAACAATTTAATTATCTTAAAGAGAATTCTTAATTACAAAAACACAGGGCTGAGATTTTTCGGCCTTGTGCATTCAAAATACTTGAAAAATAAAATTCTGAAAAATGGGTTGAAAAATTAAAAGTTGTATATTTGAATTTTATCAGCACTTCTAGCATTTCAATACAAAATTACTTTTTAGCATTATTTAAAGGTTCTAAAAAATTACTTTTTTAAAGGTGATGTAATGAATGTACAATAACAAAAAAGATTCATTAATGAAACAAAAGAAAAATATTTTAAAAAAATATGAAAAATATTTTGAATTATATAAAGCACAAGGATATGCGCTGGATTTCAATTTTCGTCAAAAATACAGCCAATATTCAGCTAAACAATATCTTATTGTGGAAATTGTCCCAAAAGATTTTACAAAAGATGAAGCAATAAAAAGCGGAAATGTAATAACTGGTGTATTTAAGGTTGCCAAAATTAGAAATGATAGAAATACAGAAATTAAAATTATTAATTCTATTAAAATTACAAGGTTTTTGGAATTCAATTTAAATCATTTAAAAAACGCAAGAGACAATAATATTAAATTGAATATTAAAGACAAGCTTAGAAGGATTTTTAATATTCTTGTTTATCCGGATTTTCTAAAAAAATACTATAAAACAGATTACATAGAAACAATAATTTTTATTGGCTTTATATTTTTAGTGGTTTTATTTGTTGTTGTTGGAATTGTTTTATGGGGTTGGAAATTTGCAAGTACATATTATATTTAAAATGCACTGTGATAAAACAAACTTGATGGTATCTGTTGAGATGACAGCTTTGCAGAGATAGATATGTCTATACAGCAGTTGTATTTTTTAGCAGAAAATAACATTGTAATCTTTATAATGACTATATACCATCAACAGATGTATTGAAAGTATTACAGACGGAGATAACGAGTACAGCTATACTTATGACGAAAGCGGAATAGGACCTAAAAGACCGTAAACGGTGTCACAACATATTACAACACCTCGGACGGAGTGATTCTGTCGCAAACTGACGGTACAAATACAATGTACTTCCAGTACGATACAAACGGCACACCCCTTGGCTTTATCTATAACGGTACGCAGTATTTCTATATGACAAACCAAATGGGTGATGTAATTAGTATCACAGACGCGCAAGGCAATGAGCTTGTTGAATACGAATACGACGAATGGGGTAAGGTAATAATTACAATTGCTGAAAATCAGTCAGACGAAGTAATAGCAAATATAAACCCCATCCGTTATCGCGGTTACTACTATGATACCGAAACAGGATATTATTATCTTCAATCCCGTTATTACGATCCTAGTATTTGTAGGTTTATAAATGCGGATATGCCTAACATCATTGGCGGATATAAGAATGAAAGCATCCGTTCCAACAATTGTTTTGCGTATTGTATAAATGATCCTATTAACTTTGTAGATGTTAGTGGCAATTATAGAACATATTATTTTTGCCCAAAAGATGTTATATATTCTGCAGCAAAAAAATACCTGAACTCAAAAGGTTATGAATTATCATTGGCAATGTTTTATCATTTTTTATACGGTAATGGTAAAAAAAAACATCTTATGTTGAAAACAGAATAATAAACGCAATAAGAAAATCAAGCGATTTTAAAAGTAAAGTTAAAAACCTTTTAAAAGGAAAAACAAAAATATCATCAGATAAAACATATACAATGGAGTTCAAAAAGGACGACTTGTACTATTCTCTTCAACATGTTAGCTTTAGTTTGTCGGGGAAAAAGCGAGGAAAAAGATGGGAACTTACAGTTAAAGTTTGGGACACTTATGATTTTACAGAAATAAGAACATTTGGCAAGAAGATAAAAATTTCAGTTGGAAATGTTTCAAATGATTTGGGATATGTATTACAAAAATCCCAGCAGGGAAAAGCATACAGTTGGGAGGTGAGTTTTTATTATGCATTTTAAACATCGTATGTTCTTTATTTTTATTCCGGTTTTAATATTATTATCCGGTTGCTCTTATAATAATTCAACGGTAAGCAATAACTACATGGATATCGTAAATGAATACTCCGCCTCATTTAATTATGAAATCAAGTCGGAAAGAAATAATGATATTGACGGATATTATGCAAGCCTCCAAAAAAATAATTATGAGATTGAACTAACTATAAATAAGTCAAACCATTTTGAAGTAAATTGTTCTTACAGCGAAGCAGATACAATTAATTTTGAAGATGCTTTGGAGCTTGTTAATAAAATTTCAAAAAAAGAATATAGTTATGAGTTTGCCGACTCAGTAATAAATAACGCGGACGCCTATTATAATTGTGAAGAATATTACGTGAGTAATTCTTACCAGGATTTTGAATTGTGCAAAATAGATTACTTAGATCTTACAGCGGATTATTGTTTACAGTATATAAAATACGATGATTCGTACCAGGTGATTTCTTTTACCGGTTTCACAAAATAGTAAATCTGTTATTAACTTCTGCGTTAAGGCATTTACCATTTTAAAAATATTTGCGGCAATTCATTTTTCTCTGTGGGTAATGCAATTGGGTTTACCGAAGCAAAACAAGCTCCCTAAGCTGCTTAACAAATATTTCTGCCTATAAAAAGGAGGCTTAGCTATG
>CAZIEX010000044.1:0-2477 GCA_964538585.1 uncultured Mycoplasmatales bacterium
TTTTTTATATTTTCATTAAATTGTTTCAAATTTATCATTGATTTGGAATGGTAAATTACCATTCACTAAAGTAGAAATATAATTTGGTTTTTTTCCTTCAAGTTGAATTTTTCGTAAATTAAGGCAATAATCTTGCGTAGCAACTAAAATTCCATCTTTTGATATGTTAATTATTGTTCCAGGAATAAAATTGGTACTATTAAAGTTACTTAGATTGCATTCGTGAATTTTAACAATATGACCATTAATCATAGAATAAGCTATTGGCTTATCATATAGTGCTCTAACAAATGCATCAATAGTTTTAGCAGGTTGTTTTCAGTTAATTTTTTCATTTTCTCTTTTTATTAAAGAAGTAAAAGTTGCACGATTTTCATCTTGCTTTGTCACACGTAAATTAGAATGAAATAGATAATCAAAATTATTGGCAATTAATGTTTTGACTTCAATTTTAATTTTTTCTTTTAAGCTCTTTGTTGTTTCTCTCTCTTCAATATTAATATCTTTTTGAATAATAATATCTCCATCATCTAAACCAGTTGTCATATATATAAAACTTATGCCTGTAACATTTTCTTGATTTAAAATTGCTGATTGAATAGGACTAGCTCCCCGATATTTTGGTAGTAATGAAGGGTGAATATTAATGCAATGAAATTTAGGATAATCAATAATTTCTTTGGGAATAATTCTCCCATATGAAAATGTTAAAATTAAATCAGGTTTAAGATCAAGTATTTGATGATATTCTTCTTTTAATTTATTAGGTTGAAAAATTTTTAAATTGTGTTTTAAAGCTAATGCTTTAATTGGAGAAAAAACAATTTTATGTTTATAACCTATTGGTTTATCAGGTCTTGTTACAACACCAACAATATTTGCTTTTATTTCCAATAACGTTTCTAAAGCACTAGCAGATAATTCATCTGTACCAAAAAAAACAATTTTTTTATCACTATTTTTTATCATTTTGTTTTTGCTTTTTAGCCTCTGCTTTTGCCAATATTTTTTGTTGTTTCTTTTCTTGCTTTTGGATCAATTTTATATTTCTAGCAGTTTCAGCATTTCTAAGTGGAGCAATTCATTCCATTTCTTTATCAAAATTCATTTCACCATTAATTAAAATTTTACGATCTTGAGTTTTTCGATCAATTTTTTTAGTAATTACTTCACATTCGATTGCTTGTGGTGGATTCAATTTTTTAGTTTTTGTATCCCTTGTAAGAAAACATACAACATATACATCTCGCATTGGTGGTCTAGTAAATTTAACATTTGAATTTTCTTTTTTAGCTTTTAACTTAGCTTGTTGATATTGATATTCTCTAATTTTATTTGCATAATGTAAACTTTGATGATTTAATTTACAGCTATTTGGATTAATGTAATCAATATTGTTTCTTTTTGCTACATATGAATCAACGATTTCATTACCATATAACTTTTCATCCTTTAAAAATTGCTTAGTAGCTTTTCACACTTCATCTTTATTATGATGAGAGGTAACCAATGTTTTTTTGCTTTCAGCTCGTCTTTTTTTAATACTAGATGGAATGGCAACTGCAGCTACTACTATTATGATTACTAGTATTAAAATAAAACCTGTTGACATAAGTTCTAAAAATTATCAAATATTATATAATTTTAAGTATTATTTAATAGACATTATGGCTAACATAAAATCAAATTTAAAATCAATCAAAAAAAACAAAAAGCGTCAAAATCGTAATAAGATTGTTAAAACAACATATAAAAATAACATAAAAAAGACTCGTAAAACCGGAAAGCAAGAAGATTTATCCTCAACTTACAAAAGTATAGATAAAGCTTTAAGCAAAGGTGTTATTACAAAAAACAAAGCAAATCGCTTAAAATCTCGCACTGCTAAACACACTAATAAAATCAAAAGTAAATAGTTTATGAGTCTTAAACTAAAAATTTTAACTATGTTAAGTGGTTTGAGCACTATAATTGCTACTTCAACTTTACTTACATCTTGTAGTTCTTCATCTAATCCATTTGAAAATTTATACTATGGAAATGATGTAAGTTGTAAAAAGAAAGAATGTGAGGAATTGATTCTTACTGCAAAGAAACATATTGAACAATATTACCCACAACAAGAAATGGATCAAAGTGATGCATCAGCATTGATTCAAACCAATCCCATAACTTTGCAACTTGCATATTGAGAATTTTTAATTTATCTAGGTGGTTTAAATACAGATATTTCATTAACTGATTGATCTGCTACACAAAGCAGTGAAATTGTAAATGTTACTTTAAATGCTACTTGAGATAGTTATAGTATCACTTCTGAAAATGCATTAACTTTTGAATATATGATTGATACGAATAGTAGCAATCATATACAAGTTACTATCAAAGATAATAGTGAAGATTTTTTACAATTTGACTCTTATAAATATTTTGCTATTACTATTGTTTAAAATCAATTTTTGATTTTGATTGTTTTT
>CAZIEX010000045.1:0-2429 GCA_964538585.1 uncultured Mycoplasmatales bacterium
AATAACTAGCTTTTTTATTTTCTTATTCAATGAATAACAACTGTCATTTATTTATGTTTTATATAAATTAAAAAACAAAATTTATAAAAAAATATTCCATCAAAGATGGAATAAATTTTTATATGGCGCGCTTAGTGGGATTCGAACCCACGACAACACGCTTAGAAGGCATGTGCTCTATCCAACTGAGCTACAAGCGCTTATTTAGAAATTATAATATTTTTTATTTTAATAGTATACTAGTTTTAGTGTCTGTTCGTTGTACTATCATTGCTATTACCCAAGCAAACCATTTTTTATTACACTTAAAATTATGCAAAAATCATCAATGTTAAAAAAAGAAGAAGCGCTTAAAAATCGTAAATGATTTTTAATTGATGCTACTGGAGCAACACTAGGAAAATTAGCTGTACAAATAGCTAATATTCTTCGTGGTAAAAATAAACCAAATTTCACACCAAATGTAGATTGTGGTGATTATGTTATTGTTTCTAATGCTAGTAAAATGATCTTAACAGGTAATAAACTAGAAAAAGAAAAATGATACACTCATTCACAATACATTGGTGGATTGCGTACTAGAACTGGTAAGACTATGATTGAAAAATATGCAGATGAATTATTAACAACTGCAGTTAAAGGAATGCTACCTAAAAATCGATTATCTCGTCGTATCATCACTAAGTTACATGTATATAAAAATGAAATTACTAAAAATTATGGAGCACATAAACCAATTACTATTAAAGCAGAAGGGGTTAGAGAATAAATATGGCTGATACATCTAAAGTTGAATACAAAGGATTAGGTCGTCGAAAGGCTTCTGTTGCTCGTGTTTTAATGGTAAAAGGTGCTGGTAGATTTACTGTTAATGGTCGTGAATTAAAAGACTATTTCCAAAATATGTTTTTAATTCAAAATCTAGAACAACCATTAGCATTAACAGACAACTTAAAAACATTTGATATTAAAGTAAAAGTAACTGGTGGTGGTTTTCAAGGACAATCTGGAGCAATAAGATTAGGTATTGCTCGTGCATTAATCCTATACAATCCTGAATTAAAACCAATTCTAAAAAAACAAAAATTATTAACACGTGATTCTCGTGTTAAAGAACGTAAGAAATTTGGTAAATATGGTGCTCGTCGTAGCCCTCAATTCACTAAACGTTAATTTTTATTTGCTTTATTATTCCTAAATATATGTAAAATAAAATACATATTCTTTTAGGATATGGGAGTATAGCTCAGCTGGTTAGAGCACACCCCTGATAAGGGTGAGGTCGATGGTTCGAGTCCATTTACTCCCACCATGGGGAATTAGCTCAATTTGATAGAGCACCTGATTTGCACTCAGGGGGTTGTGGGTTTGAGTCCCATATTCTCCACCATAACTAAATCCTGATATTAATACTATCAGGATTTTTGTTTTGTATATGTTTTTTAATTAATTAAATTGTGTACCCTATTTTACCTAATCACTATAAACTTTATCTTGAAAAATAGAAATCACATAGAAATTTTTGTTATTTAAAAATAGTTAATCTAAAAATTAGTTTTAACTAGCTTCATATTTTTTAGAAAGAATTTCTATATATGTAAATATTTTGTGGTCAGAAACACAAAATGAAATACAGTTAATATGTGGCTAATTTATATAGTTATACTATGCCAGAAAACACAAAGCAAAAAAGCATATTTAAGCATCTTTTGTTTTATATGAATTTAATTGGTATTAAAATTTAGCACTAAAAAAGGTTACTTCAATATATGATTTTCAATTCAAAATGTGACTTGTTCCTTGAAAAAAATGTAAATTAATTATTTTTTTCAAATTTGATAATTAAAATCAAATTTGAAAATAAGAAGAAATAGTAATTACATAAATGTAACTATTTAGTTAGTAATTTCTAAATCAATTAACTATTAAAATGAATAAAAAAATAATTTGTGTTATCTATGAAATAGATAAATATTTTTTTGTGAAATAGTAAAAATGAGATATAACTAATATGTTGGTTATGATGCTCACCATTTTATTGACCAAATTAACAAGAACCATTATAATGTGGTTTTTGTTTTTTTATATAATCAAATTGAGAATAAATTTTATAGTAGAAATATGGGTCCTGCCCCCTCAATAAAAGGAAAGAAAGTCAAGCATTTTTTCTCTTAACACTAACCCAATGCATAGCTATGATGCTTTTGGTGTAATTTCATTCATTATCTTTGGTTGTCAAAATTTATTTAAATGTGCTGCAGATAGTGTCTTGAATACATTCTCTTTTATGCATAATGTTTTGAAAAAACAAAAACATTTTGTTTTTTAATTGATAATACACTCAATATAGAGCAAATTAGAAAAATTTGCAAATCCCAAATGAAAATAAAAAATCTAAAAAATAATTAAATTTATCTTTGAACCATTTT
>CAZIEX010000046.1:0-2383 GCA_964538585.1 uncultured Mycoplasmatales bacterium
ATGAATGTAATGGTAAAAAATACAATGAAGAAACATTAAGCATAAAATATAAAGGCAAATCAATTTATGATATTTTAGAAATGTCTATTGATGAAGCAGTTGATTTTTTCCAAAACATTCCTAATATCCATCATAAAATTAGTTTATTACAAGATGTTGGTCTTGGTTATATGAAATTAGGTGCTAATTCCAATGATTTATCAGGTGGAGAAGCACAAAGAATTAAACTTGCCAAATTTTTACAAAAAAATAGCACTAAAAATACTATTTTAATCCTAGATGAACCAACTACTGGTTTACACACTGATGATATTAAGAACCTTATTAAAGTATTAAATAGAATAGTTGATAATGGAAGCACAATAATAGTTATTGAGCATAATTTAGATTTAATTAAATGTGCTGATTACATCATTGATATGGGCCCTAATGGTGGTAATTTTGGAGGAGAAATTATAGCTACTGGTACTCCTGAGCAATTACTAGATCATCAAGATGTATCTTATACTGCGCAATATCTTGCTAAGGTATTTGAATTTACTAATCAGTATTCAAAAAACAAATAGATATTTATTTTTAAAAAATATTAGCACTTTTTATGTTAGAGTGCTAATTTTTTGTTATAATATTGCTACTTTTATATAGAAAGGAAATAAAAAAATATGGCTAAAAATATTATTATTGGAATTGATTTAGGAACTACAAATTCTTGTGTTTCTGCTATTGAAGGAGATAAACCTCGTGTATTAGAAACACCAGAAGGAAAACGTACAGTTCCCTCAGTAGTTTCTTTTAAAAATGGTGAGTATATTGTTGGTGAAGCTGCAAAGCGTCAAATGATTACTAATCCAGAAACTATTTACTCTATTAAGAGAAAAATGGGTACTAATGAAAAAGTCACTTTAGGTGGTAAAGAATTTACACCTGAGGAAATTTCAGCAAAAATTTTATCTTATATTAAATCTTATGCTGAACAAAAATTAGGTCAACCTATCTCTAAAGCAGTAATTACTGTACCTGCATACTTTAATGACGCTCAAAGAACTGCAACTAAAAATGCTGGTAAAATTGCTGGTTTTGAAGTTGAACGTATTATTAATGAACCAACTGCTGCAGCACTAGCATATGGTTTAGATAAAAATACTAAACCCCAAAAATTATTAGTTTGTGACTTAGGTGGAGGAACATTTGATGTTTCTTTACTAGAAATAGCAGATGGAACTTTTGAAGTATTAGCTACTAGTGGTGATACTTTCTTAGGTGGTGATGATTGAGATAACAAGATCACTAATTGAATTGTAGAAGAAGTTAAAAAAGAATATGGTGTAGACTTATCTAAAGATAAGATGGCAATGCAACGATTAAAAGAAGCTTCTGAAAAGGCTAAAATAGATTTATCAGGTCAAAAAGAAACTCAAATCTTATTACCATATATTTCAATGTCAAGTGATGGCCCTATTAATGTTGAAAGAACTTTAACTCGTGCTACTTTCGAAAATATGTGTTCAGATTTATTAGATCGTTGCAAAAAACCAATTGAAGATGTAATGAAAGAAACAAAATTATCTTTCAATAACATTGACCAAGTTTTAATGGTTGGTGGATCTAGTCGTATGCCTATGTTCCAAGAATTGGTTAAAAAACTTACAGGCAAAAAACTTAATATGACTATTAACCCAGATGAGGTTGTTGCTATTGGTGCATCAATTCAAGGTGGAGTATTAGCTGGTGATGTTAATGATATCTTATTATTAGATGTAACTCCATTAACTTTATCTATTGAGACACTAGGTGGTGTTGCTACTCCATTAATTAAACGTAATACTACTATTCCAGTTAATAAATCACAAATTTTCTCTACTGCTGTTGATAATCAACCAGCTGTTGATGTTCATGTTGTTCAAGGTGAACGATCAATGGCTAAAGATAACAAATCTTTAGGTACATTTACATTAAGTGGTATTGATCCAGCACCAAGAGGTGTACCTCAAATTGAGATTACATTCAACATTGATGCTAATGGTATTATGAATGTTACTGCTAAAGATCTAAAATCTAACAAAGAAGCAAGTATTACTATTAAGGGAAGTAGTAACCTAAAAGAAGAAGAAATTGATCGTATGGTTAAAGAAGCTGAAGCTAATAAAGAGAAAGATCAAAAAGTTAAGGAACAAGCTGAGCTTCGTTACCGTGCTGAATCATTAATTAGTACTTTTGAAAAATCAATTAATGATGAAAAAGCAAAGGATTTACCTAAAGAGCAAAAAGAAGCTGCACAAAAACAAATTGATGAATTAAAAGATCTTTTAAAAAATGAAAAATGAGATGAATTAAAAACTCGTTTAGATGCTTTTGATCAAGCAGCACAACAATTTGCTCAAGC
>CAZIEX010000047.1:0-2138 GCA_964538585.1 uncultured Mycoplasmatales bacterium
ATGATTTTAAAAATAGATTTGAAAATAATTCGCCTCTTTCTATGCACGAATTATTATACCCTTTAATGCAAGGTTATGATTCTGTTGCAATAAAAGCAGACATAGAAATTGGTGGTACTGACCAAACCTTCAATTTATTAGTCGGAAGAGATTTACAAAAAAATTATGGACAAGAAAGTCAAGTAGTAATGACATTTCCATTACTTGTTGGTTTAGACGGTAAAGAAAAAATGAGTAAATCTTTAAATAACTATATTGGGCTTACTGATACACCTTTTGAAAAGTTTGAGAAAAGTATGAAAATTCCGGATAATGTTTTAAAGCAATATTTTGAATTGGCAACAGATTTACCCAATGATAAAATTGACGAAATATTAAATGGAGATATACGAGAAGCTCATATTATTTTTGCAAATGAGTTAATTAAAATGTATAATCCTGAATCAGATTTTGATAGCATTAAAAAAAGATATTTAAAAATTGCCAAAGGTCAAATTCCTTCTGATATAGAAAACTTTACTATAGACAAAACTCATATTAATATATGTGATTTGTTGTTAAAAATCGGATTTAGTTCTTCTAAGAGTGAAGCTAAAAGAATGATTGAAGGTAAAGGTGTTAAAGTAAACTCTCAATTGATAGAAGATATCAATAAAGTTATAGATATTCAAAATAATATGGTTATTCAATTTGGCAAAAGCAAATTCTTAAGACTAAAAACTTTTTAAAATTATTATTTGTAAATAATTTCAATACTATTTCATCTGCTCTTTTTAGAACTAAATCAAATTTGAATAAAAGCGACGTGTTTATGATTTTTTAATTTTTAAATCACTTACACGTCGCATCTTGTTTGCATACCAATTTAAGTTTTCCTTTGACTTTCAATTAGCTTGTATACAACCTATTTTTTACCCCCATTGACAAAAATTCTCTAATTCTTTTGAAAATTCTTGAAATATTACTGTTTTTATTGTTGTATCTTTATCTTTTAAATACTCATCTATCATTTGTTTTAATTGCATCATATTTTCTTTTTCTTCTTTTAATACTTCTGGATACATCTCAGCTCTTTTGATTAATCTTTCTTTTATTATCACTGTATCCTCATTACTTGCACATAATATTCTTTGAAACATTTTATGTGGGTCATAATATTTAAGTATTGGTACATCCATACATTCTTTATCAAATCTTTCATAAAAATTTGTCATTTTCATTGGAATGCATTTAAATATTCCTTCAGCTTTTCTTTCATATTCTTTTTCTAATATTTGATTATTTAAATCATTGAATCTATTTACTACTTCTTTTATATCTTCCTCTGATGAGTTATATAGTGATATTTTTTCTAATTCATCTTTTATATTTGGAAAATATCTTGAATGTGTTACTGATATATTCATACCCTTTATAAATATATCTTTTAAAGTATTTATATCAAAATTTATTAATTTATTTTTTGAAAAATATACATAATATACATATAATTTTGCTATATCTATAAGTTCTAGCTCCCCTGATTTAACATTTTCTAATGCTTCATCTGTAATATCAGAAAATTTATTGTCTGGTATTTTCCAATATTCTTCTACCAATATTGTTTTATATGCTGGCATATTTCTTTTTCCACTTGTGGTATTTTCAGCTTCTTCCATATCTCTTTTAAATATTTTCATATCAAATATTCTTGTTCTTACATAATATTCAATAAACTTAAAAAATCTAAATTCTGCTCTAAAATTATAGTAATAATTGCTATCAAATTCTTTTATATAAAACTGTCTATTATCCATTAAAACTCTTGAAGATACCAATAGTGATTTATATTCTTCATTACTTTCAATATTTATCAATTTTTCTTTAGTGATTTTTCCTGCTTTTATTTCAAATGATATTGCTATTGTAAATATAAGCATTGTTTGCATTACAACTTTATTTGTATTTGGATAAAATTTATTCATCATTTCATATATTTTCTTAAAATCATTTAGAGCTTGTTTTAAAATTCTTAAGTTTCTAGTTCCACTCCTTTTAAAAGTAGTCATTATAATATTTGTATTTTCCTTTAAAAATTTCAATAAATCCTTATTGTTTTCATATCTCATTAATATTCCATTTATTATATAATCAAATTT
>CAZIEX010000048.1:0-2126 GCA_964538585.1 uncultured Mycoplasmatales bacterium
TAAATTAGTTGCAAAATGAAAATTTAGATCATATCCATTTCCCATAGAAGTTTGAATAACTTTAGGATTAAATAAGTCCACTGTATTGTTTACCAAATATAGATCTGTTATGTTAAATGCTTTAGCAGAACGTAATATTGAACCTAAATTTTGTGGGTTTTGATTATTATCTAATATGATTCCTTTAAATTGTGAAATATTAATTGTATTTTCTTGCTGTTTTATTTTGAATATTGCAATTATTCCATCACCATTTTTTAGTTTTGATATAGAATGATAGATATTATTAGGAATTAGATAGATTTTTGAATCAAATTCTTTATTTTTAATTAGTTCATTTTTATATTTACTATTAAATGAAATATACAAACTATCTAATTCATATTTATTAGCTAAAAATGTTTGCATAACTTTATAAGTTTCACAACAAAAAAGTTGATTTTGTCATCGATATTGTTTATCAATAAACAATTTATTAAGTTTTTTAATTTTTTTATTGTCTTTAGAGTTAATATTAGTCATTTTTATGTTTTATTAAAGATGGTTGATCCATTTCTTTAGGAATATTAATACCTATGTAGTCTAATATAGTGGTAGCTATATTAGATAATTTGCCATTTTCATTAAGCTTGATATTTCTATCAGTTACAATTAATCCAACTTTATTTGTTGTGTGTTTTGTAATAGGCTTATTATCTTTTGTGAGCATTTCTTCAGCATTACCATGATCTGCAGTAATAAATAATGTCACATTATTTTTAATAGCTTTTTGATAGATTTCACCAATTAATTGATCTAGATATTCGATTGCTTTGATTGTGGCTTGTAAATTACCAGTATGTCCAACCATATCTCCATTAGCAAAATTTAAAATAGTCACATCATAGTTTCCAATAGTTTCTAATAATTTTTGACAAACAATTTTTGCAGACATTTCGGGTTTTAAATCATATGTTGCAACTTTAGGTGAAGGAACAAGAATTTTCTTTTCATTAGGATAATTTATTTCTTTTCCACCATCAAGAAAAAAAGTTACATGTGCATATTTTTCAGTTTCAGCAATTCTAAGCTGTTTTAAATTATTTTTGGATAAAACTTCACCTAATGTATTAGGTAATTCCATAGAATCAAAAGCAATATGTGATGCATCTATACCTTCATATTTAGTTAGAGTAACTAAATATATATTTTGTAATTTGTGCTGAGGTTGATAATCATAGTAGTTTGATCCAAAAATACAATGACACATTTGTCGAGCTCTATCAGGTCTAAAATTTGCAAAAATTACTGCATCATTATTGGATAGTTTTATTTCTTCTATAGGGTAGTTTTTGTTTAAAGCTGGTAAGATAAATTCATCTGATAGTTGTTTTGCATAAGATTCATTAACATAATCTTTTAAGTTAGAGAATGTATTTTTAGGATATCCAATGATGGTATCATATGCTAAAGAAGTTCTTTCTCATCTTTGGTCTCGATCCATTGCATAATATCTACCAGAAATGGAAGCAATCTTTGCCTTATTTAGTTTGCAATTTAATTCAAAATCATTTATATCTTTAATAAAACTGTGTGGATCAACATCTCTTCCATCTGTGAAAATATGAACCACTGGTTCAATATTATGCTGTTTACATAATTTTAATAGGTGGATAATATGGTTGTAATCAGAATGAACTCCTCCATGAGAAACTAAACCCATAATATGTAATTTGCTGTGATATTTTTTTACATATTCTATGGCAGATAATAATCCTTTATTTTTTTCAAATGTGTGATCTTGAATTGTTTTGTTTATGAGAGACAAACCAGTATATACAATTCTGCCTGCCCCTATATTTAGATGACCAGCTTCACTATTTCCCATTTGGTTATGTGGAAGACCAACATATTCCTCAGAAGCATTGATTAAGGTATGTGGATAATCTTGATATAGTTTATCTAGAGTTGTAGTCTTTGCTAAATATAATGCATTTCCATGATGATTTTGTGTGTATCCTATTCCATCTAAAATCATCAAAATTACTTTTTTGTTCATATTAATAATTATTTTAATAATAAGATGCTCACGATTGTACTAATTAGAATAAATACTTATTAAATATAAAAAACTGAGGAATTTACCT
>CAZIEX010000049.1:0-1976 GCA_964538585.1 uncultured Mycoplasmatales bacterium
AGGGATAACGCTAGAACACCTATGTGTTGGGATGATTCTATATATGCAGGCTTCTCTAATAGTGAACCATGGATAAGAGTTAATCCTAACAAGGATGAAGTAAATGTTAAAAGAGATTTAAGTTCAAGAAGAAGTGTTTATAAATTCTATCAAGAATTAATTAATATACGTAAAAATGAGAAAGTTATTAAAGACGGCTCTATTAAGTTCTTATATAAGCATAATAAAAAGCTGTTTATATATGAAAGAAGAAACAAGAAAACATCTTTAATAGTGGTTTGTTCCTTTAAAAATGAAATTTTAAAACTTCCTCATAAGCTAACGTATTTACTTGATGATTATAAGAGAATTCTTTGCAATTATTTTAATGATTCAAGCTCTTATGTGATGCCATTTGAGGCTAGAGTTTATATTAAGCATTTTTAATTTATAATAAACAAAAAAGTGATGTGGACAACAATATATACGAAGTCCACTTTTTTTGTGGAAAAATAATGTTAATTTGTAAAAACAAAGCTCTGAAATATAAAAATTACTGGTTGACATAAAAAAAGCACGGTTAACATAAAAATACTTAATACAATTTTGATAGTAAATATTAAGATTATTGTAGTGGATAGTACGCTATTAAAATTTTATTTGTTTAATAATTTTATTCCACGTTATATCGTATAAAGGAGAACTTTAAAATAATTTGCATGTCTAAAAAGGGATCTTAGTATTTTTTATGTAGCACGGTTCTTGGATTTGTAATTTTCTGTTGCAATAAGGTTGTCAAAATTTGACAAATTATTTATTTTTTGATGATAATATAGGCATGACAAAAAGACTGTTACTTAAATTTGACTAATTTAATGCAACAGGTATTTTTTAAAAGGTTTTGATGTCTTCTTTGTCTTAATTGGTTAGATTATTCTATAAAATAATTTCAGGCTCGGCTTAGCCTTCCATCATTTTATAGAATTTGTAATAATCTAACCTTTTATTTAGAATTAAATTTTAATAAGATGTTTGATATTTATTTGAAATAATTATCTGAAAAGATTCACGACAATATTTTTTATTTTCTTTTTTATAAAAAAATAACCCATACATTTAACATCTATATTTCTATTGATATAAAATTGTCATTATTCTTAGTGCAATTTTAATGTTGCTATTTAGGCTTAAAACAACAATGTTTTCAGATGGATGATTAAGAAATTTTTAATATATAAAATTGATTTTAAAAATCGTTAAAATATCTGCAAACAAACAGCGGAAAAATGATATTATTTTAACTCGCTAAAAAATGTCAATTAAAAATTAAAAAATTAATAAAAAATTGTTCGAAAACCTACATGAAAAAATAACTTAAAATCTTGATCATTTTTACATTAATTTATAAGCATTATATCCCAATCTGGATGGCATTCTTTTATAGCGGTCTCAAGTTCACTAAATTTCTTATTTTTTATAAAAGCTATACAGACGCCGCTATAACCTCCGCCTGTTAATTTAATTGCGATATTTGTATCTAAAATCTCATTACAAAAATCTATGACATTTTGAAGCGAGTTTTCGTAAATATCGCCGATTTGCGAGTTTTTTAAATACAAATAGTTGGATTTTGCCAAACTTTTGATTAATGAAAATAGTAAATCAACATCATTATTTAATATAGCGTTCTTAGCCATTTTTACTCTTTTGTTTTCATCAAAAAAGTGCTTGGCTATATTAAGATCATCTTGAGAAATGTTATGTATATTTCTCTTAAATAAATCATTAATTTCTTGCCTTGTAAATTGTGCTAAATAGTCATGATTATATAGCCTTGCTATCTTATACATAGTGTTAGGTATTTTTTCATATAAATCATCTAATTTTTCATGACTTATTTTAGGGTTAATTACTGCCACCTGTAAAATGTCAATTAACGAGGTTTGTAAAGTCATTATTTGAGGCTTATTTTTTCTATTAAAATTGATGTATTTTAT
>CAZIEX010000050.1:0-1942 GCA_964538585.1 uncultured Mycoplasmatales bacterium
TTTTTATTATATTGTGTATCCTAGATATATACTCTTCATTATAATAGATAATAGATGTCATATAGAATATAATACTGTTATGAGAGATATACTTATATAACAATATCAATAAAAAAACTTTATTAATTTTCACTTCATTTTTTTTTATTATATTGTGTATCCTAGATATATACTCTTCATTAAAATAGATAATAGAGGTCATCTTGTCGTGCCTGCTCAATATAAAAACCAGCACTTTTCGAACTCACTGTTTTAGTACCATTTTTTGCTTCATAAATAGTAGCATAATGCTTTGCATATGGCATTATCAAGCTACTATATGGCATATTTACCGAATAGGAACGAAACATTTCACCATCAATAAGGCTTTGGCTTAAACTGGAACATTGTGAATCTCTATTAACAGTAGAGGATTCATCTGTTACATCATTCAAAAAGTCAATAATAATTGGTCGTAAAAATTGACTCTCTTGTTTTTCTTCAAGCCTTTTTTCCTCCTTTTCTTCGAGCACTAATTTCTTCCATATTTCTTCAGTTCCCACAAAGCCTATATTGTCTCCTTTTATATCTTTTAATTGAAAAATAGCTGAGAGGACACTTAACTGATTTAATCCGGATTCTACTGTATGCTTTATTTTGAATTCAGAATTAATGCCAAAAACCGCATTTACATCTTCAACATTCTCTTTTATATCTTTTAACTCTTTAAAAATATTTGACTCCGAATTTAAATCTTCTGTAACTATGTATAACCCAAAATTAATATAGGGATTAACAAAGAAGTGCACATTAGGTCCATAACCTAGTTGTTCAAGTACTTTATATACAAATGGTTCCCTTAAATCTAACTTGTAAGGAGTTGTTGTAGGTCTGTTTTGTGAATTGGTAGAAGTATATATAGTATTGTTGTATCAGCATAAGATTGTTGACTATTCTTTTGATTAACTGCAGGATACCCTTCATATGCTTTTAAATAATATCTTTTTAATAAATTTCCATCCTTTGTCTTTATTTTGACAATTGAACCAAAAAATACACCTTGATGTTTTCTTAAAAATTCACAAATATATTCACCATTATTAACTTTAAATCGGCATATATGATGATTTGGTAAATCTGTATTGCTTTCATCTTTAAAAGCAACAATTTGAAATGCAATTTCTTGACCACTATTATCATTTATATATTGTTTAATTATTTCTGGTGCCATAGTTACTGCAAGCAAACGTCTAGAATGGTAAAATATTTGATTGATCCTTGTAAAAAATATTTTGTATTGAGGAGCATATTGGGTTTCTAATTTGATCAAATGTTGGATTATATTCAAAGCGATCTGTTGGTGTTGAAGTTCATAAAGCATATGACAGCAAAAATAAGATATTCTAGCACACTCTTTTGCTAATAATTCAAGAAATAGTGGATTACTTTCAGAAATTGTGATTGTTTTACCATAATAATCTGGATTATTTCTTCTTTTGTCGCATGCGGAAAGAGCATCTTTAAAAATATCATCGAACTTTTGACTACCATTGACTGTTTTTAATTCTTGAATCATCTTTACTTCTATCCAATTTCTTTTGTCCGAATCTGCTAACATTTTAGTGAATTCGGAATTGAAATCTGTTTGCTGAATTTTAGGGTCATTGACTTCTTCCATTCCTTTTTAAATAAATTGCTTAGTACAACCTCAAATAATTTTAAAGATAATTGGTTAAAATTAAATATACAAAAGAATTTAAAGCAATGGATATTAATTAAAGAAAAAAAAAACTTTAATTAATGATCTAAAGTGATTGTTAACTATTTCATTTAAAGAAAGAAGATATCAGATTTCAATAAAAAAAATAAAGAATCCTATTAATAATGCATATAATGGATTATTTACATATTTAACTTTTCAATAAAAAAAAATAATGAAAAATCCAAGACCAAAATATATAAC
>CAZIEX010000051.1:0-1895 GCA_964538585.1 uncultured Mycoplasmatales bacterium
ATTATATCTATTTTAGCTATACAAAAAATCGGTGGTGCTTATTTACCTATGCACCCAGATTATCCTGATGAAAGAGTAAGCTATATTCTAGATAATAGTAGTTCAAAAACTTTGA
The DNA here is from genome assembly GCA_964538585.1 of uncultured Mycoplasmatales bacterium. Taxonomy (GTDB): domain Bacteria; phylum Bacillota_I; class Bacilli_A; order Mycoplasmatales; family Mycoplasmoidaceae; genus Malacoplasma_A. Next base: position 116 of record CAZIEX010000051.1, read on the forward strand.
TAACAGATAAAGATATTAATTTTGAAAATATTTGTACTATAAATCCTAAAAAGACTAATTTAAAAGGATTTGATGATAGTAATTTGGACATTTCTATTTCACCGGATGATTTATGTTATGTTATATATACTTCTGGTTCTACTGGAAAACCAAAAGGTGTTCCAATAACACATTCAAACCTAATTAATTTTATATATAATTTAAATAATTGTTTTGAAAATAAATTTAGCTATAAAGATAATTGTTTATCTGTTGCTAATATATCTTTTGATGCAAGTGTGCAAGAATTGTTTACACCTTTATGTTTTGGAGCCACTTTAGTAATATATCCAAAAAATACGTTAACAAATATTCCTTTGTTAATAGATATTTTGGAAAAACATAATGTAACATTTTCTTTTTTACCACCAAATATACTAGATGATATTTATGATTTTATAAAAATTAATAAAAGAAACTTTACAATTAACAAATTATCTGTAGGTGTGGAAACAATTAAAAATTCTACATTAAACCATTTTTATGAATTAAATAAAGATATTGAAATTGTTAATGGATACGGCCCTTCCGAAGCTACAATATGTTCAACTTTTTATGTTTATCATTACACAGATGAAAATTCTACAGTTCCAATTGGATATCCTTTAAAAAACAATAATATTTATATATTAAATTTTTTAGATAATTTACAACCAATTGGTTTTCCAGGTGAAATCTGCATTACAGGGGCAAGTGTCTCTAAAGGTTATCTAAATAATCCAGAAATGACAAAAAAGTCATTTGTACATATCTCTTCTTTGTCAGATAATTTGATATATAAAACTGGAGATATTGGCTACTGGAATAAAGAAGGATTTATATCTTTTATTGGTAGAAATGATTCACAAATAAAATATCGTGGTCATAGAATTGAATTGAGTGAAATTAATAATAATCTTAAAAATATAGAAAATATTACTAACTCAGTTACAATATTTAAAAAGATAAATGATGTACCCGCTATTTGTTGTTATATTTCAACTTCTAGTTCTATAGTTACGCCTGATTTTATAAAAAACAGATTATCAAATTTATTACCTTATTATATGATTCCTAATCATATAATAATATTGGATAAATTACCTATTACTCCTAATGGAAAAATAGACACTAAAAATTTACCATATATAGATATCAAACCAACAAAATATGTAAAACCATCAACTTTTACGGAAATTAAACTACACAATATGATTTGTAATCTATTAAATTTGGATAATATATCTATTTATGATAACTTTTTTAATTTGGGAATAGATTCTTTATTAGCAATTAGGTTTTCATTAGAAATATATTATGAATTCAAAATTAATTTAACTATTACTGATTTATTTAAACGTAATACTATTTCTAAATTGGCCTCATATTTAGATAACCAAAATATTTCTGAGTTAAACATTTATGATATTCCTAAAACTTCTAAGGAAACAAATTATCCTTTATCTTCTGCTCAAAAAAGAATATATTACGCTTCTAAAATGGATGGCTCTTCTCTTTTATACAATGTTAGTGGCGGTATCATAATTGATAAACTTTTGAGTGTACAAACTGTAGAATCTATTTTTAATAAAATAGTCGAAAATAATAGTGTTTTCAGGACTTATTTTTCAACATATAATGGAGAAGTTAGACAATTTGTTTTAGATAAATGTAAAATTAATGTTAAACTTTACGACCATGGAATTGCTTTAGATAAAGATATACAAAATATTATAGATAACTTTCCAAAAGCTTTTGATTT
>CAZIEX010000052.1:0-1831 GCA_964538585.1 uncultured Mycoplasmatales bacterium
AAATTAATAAACTACTTGCCCCCCCCTAGTAATTTCCAGCAATTTTTTGTTGATAGATTTTTCATAGTATGAATATTATACATAAAATTGATAGGAAGTAACATCAGTTCTATTATTAATTATATATATATATATATATGAATTTGTAATAGTTGAATTTAAACTTTTAATTTGTTTTTAATCACTAAGTTGTCAATTCTCTTATTGACTTTATTAAACTTGCTATTCATTTCATCTTTTAAAGTATTAATACTTTGTTTAGTTTCTTCTTTAAATTCATTAAATTCAGTTTTCAAAGACTCAATACTTTGTTTAGTTTCTTCTTTGAATTCTTTAAATTCAGTTCTCAAAGAATAAAAATCATTTTTAAAAGGTTTAAATTCTTCTGCGCATCATTTTTCAAATCACTTAGGAGTACTCACACCACCTCCAGGAATTTCAATTAATTGAATTATACCATATCTAGCAATAGCATTATTTTTCTCTAACTCAATTTTTTCTTCTATGAATTTAACTTTTGACTTATCTTTTATATTTTTCATAGGTGAATTCTTCCTTGAATTAAAATATTGTTCAAATTAAATTTTTTTATGTAATTTTTCATACACATATTTAATACAAAGAAAATACGAAAGATGATTACAAATTTTTTACACAAAAAAACTGAGATTATTTCTCAGTTTTTTAAATTTATAAAATAATTTATCTATTTCTTATTTTTCTTTCTCTTAACCCCGTAGTAGATTCCAAATCCAATTCCACCTACTGCAGGCACACCTAATCCAATTCCTAATCCAATTGCTAGTCCTATATTAGAATTTGAACTTGGTTCTGGCATTTCTATAATTTGAGCATCAGTCAACCCTCATGTTTCATGAACTAATGTTTCATAATCTGTAGAAGTTCCATATGGAACATATACTGTATTTATTGAACTACCACTTAATCAAGTTGAATCAATTTGAAGTTCACTACTATTTAGTTGCTTAGCAGTTCAATACAAATGAAAAAGCCATAGAGAGCTACAACCACCAAAAGCATATTGTCCAATACTACTAACACTACTAGGAATTGTAACACTAGTTAAACTAGTGCAACCATAAAATGCATAATCCTCAATGCTAGTAATACTATTAGGAATGCCTTCTGGTCATAAGCTAAGAAGAGAGCAATCCCTAAAAGCATTTTCTCCAATTTCTGTTATAGTGTAATTTATTCCATTAACGTTGCATACATCAGAAATAGTTACATTGGGACTTCCACTTAGTTCTAGTGTTTGCTTATCATTAGTAAAATCTCAACATGTAAAACTTGCAGTATGGGTACCATCATCATTATCATAAAGAGTAAGATAGATAGTTCCACTAGTAATATCACTACAATTAAAGAAACTTCGAACACTGCTTAAATCATATATTTCATAAGGTGTTTTAGTTGTAGTTGATTGTTTATTTGATATTGTATTACTTGTTGTTTTAATTTGGTTTTGATTGTTGTTAGAAATTAAGCATGCAGTTAGAGAGCCAGCACAAATTAATAAACTACTTGCCCCCCCCCTAGTAATTTCCAGCAATTTTTTGTTGATAGATTTTTCATAGTATGAATATTATATTAAATTTCTCATACACATTTTTATTCAATAATTAAACCATATTTTGGGATTTATAAATATATTTATAATATCGCCATATGAATAGTCAGATTAAAAACTATTTTATTACAACTAAAATCTTATTACAAAATGAAATTGAGTATTTAAATGATTTTTTTGATGCAACGATCAAAAAAAATCCTAATACTAATCTTTATTTTTTGGATATTACTTTAAATA
>CAZIEX010000053.1:0-1822 GCA_964538585.1 uncultured Mycoplasmatales bacterium
GTTATTTAAAACTTGAATTGACAAATATATGAATGATTATAATATGATTTAATTTGATTGCATTATACATCTATGATTATAATAACCATTCTATTATTAATAATTTGAGTTATTGTGATTATTCAGCATTTATTTTTATTATTATTATTATTATGATTATGATTATGATTATTTAAATTTTAATGATGTACTTCGAAGATGGGACTCGTTGAATATTGTAGAAGTAGCATCATATGCTTATTCATTTTGAACAAGTCAAAAAATTTTCTTAGTACCCCCTTAACAAATTTTTTATTGTGTTTTTCTATTTTTAAAAATTGTCGTAAAAAGTGAATTATATCATCATATCAAGTTAAGTTATAAAAAAGAAATTGCATAACTATTAATAACTTTTGATTTCATATATTATTCATTCATTTAATCTTAATATCTCGTTCAATTTACGAAATTTATTTCTTGATCAGATTTCATGAAAAATTGTTTTATGCTTTTGAAATATTTACTACAGTGAATGGCTTCTAATGTTTAATGAACTTCTATGAATATTCTTTCATAAATCTTTCATCTTCTTGCAAAAATGATAAATTTTTAATTTCGAATAAGAATTTCTTGAAAATTCAAATATCAATCTATATGAAAAATACTGAAAAGATACATTCTTTTTATTTTTGTTTAAAAATTCATAAAGCAATTAAAAAACTTGATATAAATATGGATCAAACAAAGCATAAAGACATAAATAACAGGATGCTCTAATGAATTCTTCTGATGTTTGATTGATCTGTTGATTAAATTGTAGATTTTAACAAAAAAATTTTAACATTCTAAAATGGCCATAATTTTATCGTTAATGTATCTTGAAATGTTTAAATATAGAAAAAAAATATCGTGTTCTTTAACAATAGATTCCCCTTGCTTCAAAAACAATTGGATTAAGTACAACCAATTGAGGTTCAATTGAACTTTCTTCAATAGTTTTGCTTCACAAATTGGTTAGGTTTCAACAAATGTTTGTTCTTTAATTGGTTATTCTTCAATAATTGGTAAGCTTTCAACAATTGATTATTCAATAATATTGGTTGTTCTTCATTAATTGGTTGTGTTTTAATAGGTTTTGCAGTAGTATACTCTAACCCCTATTTTGGGGCCCCTCTAATTTTTTATAATTAAACAAGTTTTTTAACCTATACCAAATAGCATATTTTAAATTTTCTTATTGCATAGTCCTAAAAAGTTATTTTTAGCACTATCACAACAAGACCCGAATATTGGGGCCCCATTATATTTTTTTCTTTAATTCGTTAAATAAAAAAAAAAAAATAATTGAAGCTATAATGAAGGGTTAAAAAAAATACTTAAATGATAAGCCAAAAATAAATACAACGAAGCAGAAAAATTTATTGATGCAATATTTAAAAGACACCATGATAAACCCGTTAATGATCCAGAAGCCAAGAGAGAAGCACAAAAACGAAACGCTTTAAAATACTATTATAGGAATAGATTAATCAAGTAATATGAGACATTTAATTCCAATGAATCAACAGAAGATTAAGTGAAAAGTTCAAAAATAAATTTTTTCTAAAAAGTTAATATTTTATTTTTCCTTAAATAATGAGCATAGATAGCAGATTACACTATTATATCCAAGAACAAATTCCGAAAGATATCAAAGAAGATATTATAAGAACTATCAATGGAGAATTTTTCGAAGGTAGAGGTTCAGCAGCTAAGAATGCAAAAATTATATATAATTGGCTTAAAAAGCATAATTATATCCCACCTGTAAAATTAGAAGATTATTCAGTAGATCATATTAAAG
>CAZIEX010000054.1:0-1726 GCA_964538585.1 uncultured Mycoplasmatales bacterium
TTAATTTTCGTTTTCTGCACGGAATATGCACGGACGATTTGCACGGAAAAATATTTTACTATTTATCCAATAATATAAATAATCCTTTTCTAATTTATTAGATATGATTTTCATTGTTCTACTAACTTAAATTATAGATAAATTATTAAAAAATTGTTGCAAAATATGGAAAAAGATGTTATTATTAAAACAATACAATTCATGGCTTTTAGCCATTTTATATAAAACAAGTTTCCTCACGAGCCGTATTGGAAAAAAAGGAGGTATCTTTATGAGTGAGAAACTTAAAAATGGTTGGCGGAATGTAAAGGACGGAGTAATTCTTGGAATAATTTTTATTCCTATCGTGCTCTTAGCTGGTGCTTTTACAACTGTTATGTTTCTTATTGTAACAGTAATAAATGGTGCCATTTTAAGTGTATGTTGGAATATTGCTATGCCTACAATGTTCGGCTTTTCGAAGGTGACAATGTTCGAGGCAATTGTACTTGCTTTTACAATTGGTTGTCTTAGAGCTAATCACTTGGGCAGTATAAAATCAAAATCTGAAGACCTTAAGGGAGAGCTCTTTGAAAAAAGCAAGAAAGAAAAAATGGCAAAGGTTGTGTCGGTACTGCTAGTCATAATAATTGAAATTGTTTCAATTATTATAACAGTTGGAATTACGATGTATTCTTGGAATAACGTTATTCCACAGCTGTTAAATCTTGATCTAGTTAGAATTAACTTTTGGCAGGCTTTAGGATTTGCTTATTTGTTCAACTTATTTTTTGGAGTTTCAAAATCTGATTACAAAAAATCCAAAAAAGATAAGAACATCAATAGCAAAGATGTACTGCTTGAAGCCAAAGATGATACAGTAATTGAGACAACCGAAACTGAAGATTTTGACTAACCGCTAATCGATGCGGTGTGGGTTTATTTAAAGTCCACACCGCATTTGCATAATTAACTATATTTCTAAATTCCATTCTTTGTTAGAGCAAAATAAATTGCAAATGACAATACCAGATAAGCAAACAGTGGAAATCAAAAATATATAACAGTTTTGTAAAAATAGGAGGAATAAAGAAGTTTTAACAAAAATCGTGGAGGTAAATGGGAAGAAATACAAGTAACTTTAAGTAGGTCTGAAGGATAACCACTTTACAAAGATTTATTGTGTGCAAGGTATATTAAAAGTTTGTTAGAAAATAACACGATAAACAATTTGGAAGAAAAAATTGAAAAATTAAAAACAACTACTGGTTCTAAATTTTTTAATAATTCAAATCAAATAGATTTTCCAGAAAGATATTTTTATTTATGCACGCAAATTAATAAATTTGATTTTGTATTAAAAGTAAAAAAAGATAAAAACAGTGAATTATATATCGAAAAAATAATGGTATAATTTAGTTTTCTATGTAAGAGTTGGATTGATAAATATTTATGATAAAATATAATTATTCACTTTTTGAAACTCAATAAATGATAATTGAAGGAATGATACAAAAAACTAAAAAAATAGAATAAATAATATCATTATATAAAATTTTTTAACATTTTATAACATTATTTATTATTAAAACAAAAACACGGAATATGCACGGAGTAAGGCGAAGAAATGCTTTAAAATATCTATTTATAGAAACTTGAATTTGCCCATCTGCACCAATGACGTTTCTGTTTGAACTAATAGAACAGAATTGATACAAAATCAATCAGAAAATAAAATCTGGTTGAT
>CAZIEX010000055.1:0-1641 GCA_964538585.1 uncultured Mycoplasmatales bacterium
TTTTAACAAGATCTTCAATGTTGAAGTAATTTAAAAATCTTGAATATTGTTCATCGTTTATATCATCTTTTAGATAGATTTTTATTAATGTTCCATTGTTAGCTTTATTTATTTCCTTAACAGAATATGTGTCTACACCATTACTCCTAAATAAAAATCCTTTCTTAACATCTGGTGATTTTGTATATACTTCTACATTTTTTCCAACCATGAAAACACTATAAAAACCAACACCGAATTGACCAATTATATTTAGATCTTTAGTATCACCTTCTTTTATTTTTTTAACAAATTCTTTAGATCCACTTTTTGCAATAGTTCCAAGGTTATTGATTATATCTGCTCTAGACATACCAATTCCGTTATCTTCAATTGATATCCATTTTTCATCCTTGTTAACATCAATTCTAATTTGATAATCTAACGCTGGATATTTATCTCCATTTGTTAACTGTTTATATTTATATTTATCAATTGCATCGCTTGCGTTTGATATTAACTCTCTTAAGAATATTTCTTTATTTGTATATATAGAGTTAATCATTAAATTTAACAGCTCTTTTGATTCAGTCTGAAATTCTTTAATTTCTTCCATACGTATGTCCTCCATGTAATATCTATATTATATATCTATATTTAGCAATTTCAAGTATAGAGTGCCAAATTTAGAATAATATTATTTTTGTTTAGTTTTTTATTTCAATATATACCCCTATTTTTGTATAAATCCTCGCAAAACCTCATTAAAAATTAAAATAACCTTATAGTTCATTTATGTTTTATAATTATTATATGGATTTGAAATCAACAAATTATGTTTATAGAGAAAACCCAAATTCCAAAATCAGTGTTGTATTTACACACGGAATTTGTGGTGCCCCATCTTTTTTTCAATTTCTTATAGATTCATTAAATGAAGTTTCCTATTACGCATTAGTATTAAAAGGACACGGGGGCACCACTTTTCAATTTAGAAAAGGAAATAAAAAAGCTTGGATAGATCAAATAGATGAAATGATTAAATATCTTGAATCTAGAAACCAACTAATAATATGTGTTGGTCATTCAATGGGTTGTTTACTTAGCATAAACCAAGCAATCAAATCAGAATCTATTAAATCACTTATGCTTATATGTCCTCCAATGTATACGCATCTACCACCATCTACTATGATAGATAACTTGAGATCAGTATATTTTAAAAATACTAAATCTTGGAAAGCTAAAGCGATAAAAAAACATAGCGGAGTACAACTTTCCAAGAACCCTTTTGCATATATTGGATGGTTTAGACCTTTCCTTGGTCTTTTATCGCTCATTCGTAGAACACGAAAAAATATAAGAAATTTAAAAACACCAGCTGTTGCTTATCACACATTTAAAGATGAATTGGTATCGAATAAAACATATAGATTCTTACAAAAATATCCAATTGTAGATGTGCAAGTATTAGAAAAATCTTCTCATTATTGTGTACATGAAGAAGAGGAATCTATGTTAATAGCTAAAATTAATGAACTTATAAATAATCTAAAATAACTATTCCAAATATGTATCTATTAATGTAGAAACATATGATTTTAATTTTGAAACTGTATCATCTTCAAGTTGGCTAGGTCTTTTAACAGTTAATTTTAAGAA
>CAZIEX010000056.1:0-1608 GCA_964538585.1 uncultured Mycoplasmatales bacterium
TACTAATTTTTAAACCTATTGTTTTATAAACAAAATCAACTTTTTTGTTAGCAATTTCATTAACTATTTTTGTATTTTGTTCAATTACCCTAGCAATTTTAGAATAATCTTTTATTGCCTGATTATATTTCATTTGTATTTCACCTAATTCTTTGCACACTAAATTTGCTAAATCAGTTTTGAATTCTTTATAACTCAAGTCTTTATATTTATTCTCAATGTCTTTAGTAGATAAATTAGAAAAGCACTGATAAATGGTTATTAAATTAGCTACACCTGGTTGATTATTTAAATCATATTTAACTTTATTAAAATTGTCGGTTTTAGCAGACATAATTTTTTTTCTTGTAGTTTCTAAATCATCTAAAATAAATATAGTTCCTTTAGTATTTTGATTTGATTTAGACATTTTTTTACTTGGATTTTGTAAATCCATAATTCTTGCACCATTTTTTAAGATTAATGGTTCAGGAATGGTGAATAAATCTTTTTTGTATTTTTTATTAATTCTTAAAGCTAAATTTCTTGCTAACTCAAGATGCTGTTTTTGGTCACTCCCTACAGGAACTAAATTGGCATCATATAAAAGAATATCAGCAGCCATTAAAATAGGATAAGAAAACAAACCAGCTGGAATAAATTCTGTTCCATTTTGCTGTGTAAATCCTTGTAATTTATCTTTATATTGAGTCATTCTAGATAATTCACCCATATAAGAATGACACATTAAAATATGGGCTAGTTCAGTGTGTGCTGCAACATCACTTTGAAAGAAAACATGCGATTTTTTTAAGTCAATACCACAAGCTTGATATAAACAAACTATCATTTTTTTGTTTTCACTTAGTAAATTAAAATCATTTTTAGGATTTGTAAGTGTATGAAGATCAGCAATAAATAGGTAAAAGGTATTATCTTCATAAGGAATAGATAAATAATTTTTAATTGCTCCTAAATAATTACCTAATGTTGTTTTGTTAGAAGGCTGTATTGCTGATAAAATAATTTTTTTCATACTTTATTTGGTAAATATTATATTTATACTAATTTTATAAGATTATGAAGCGTTGTACTTATGTCTTTTTAATGATAATTTCATTTGGTTTTTTTAAACTTTATCTTAATAAAAAAGCTAAGCTTATAGCTTATCAAAAAAATGACAAGTTAATTGTGTCTGAAAAATTTAGTTTTGATATTGAAAATTTCATCAATGACCTTGGTGGTATTAAAAATATTAGAAGTGTTAATTCAACCATCAACAATGTCATTGTTGATTTAGAAGATACAACTCTAGTAAAAGAAAATTTAAAACAGACATACAATATTAGAGGTATTAATAGATCTGCTCATCAATTGATTTTAGTTTTTGGTGATAACGCATCAGCAATTGCTAATAAGTTAAAAGAAGAACTTAATCTTTAGTAATTGCCTTTGCTAATTCATCATCAATGTAAATTGATGCATTGTGATGATTAATCAAATGTGTACATGGATAAATTGGATTAACTTTATTTTTTAATATTTGTTTTATTGCATTAGCTTTATTTGTTCCAGTGGCAATAATTATTATTTGTTTGCTATTTAAAATAATTGGTAAAGATGCAGTTA
>CAZIEX010000057.1:0-1595 GCA_964538585.1 uncultured Mycoplasmatales bacterium
GAAAAATATCCTCAATTAACAATTCGTGTAAGTGGATATGCTGTAAACTTTGTTAAATTGACTAAAGCTCAACAAGACGAAGTTATCAGTCGTACATTCCATGAACATATGTAAATTTTAACTAATTTTAGTTTTTAAAAAGATACATTAATTTGTGTCTTTTTTATTTATTTTCTAACATCTATTATCTAAAACTTCATATATATAATATATGCTTATGAATAAAGAACCTAAATTACCATATTTTCAAACTGAATCATTTGGTGCAGTTGATGGTCCGGGAATTCGATATGTAGTTTTCTCTCAAGGTTGCTATTATCGTTGTATATATTGCCATAATCCTGAATCATGAGATGTTGGTAAAAAAGTTAATATATTCTCAGTTCAAGACATTATTGATAGATATGAACACAATATAACATTTTATAAAAATGGAGGAATTACTCTATCTGGTGGTGACCCACTAATTTATGGTGAATTTTGTGAATTATTAGCTAAAAAATGCTACGAAAAAAATATCTCACTTGCTTTAGATACTTCAGGTGTTAATTTTTCTAAGCAAACTGAAGCACAATATAAAAAAATTTGCAAGTGAAATCCATTATGAATAGTTGATATTAAACAAATTAATCCTAAAAAACATAAAATGGTAACTGGTGTAATTCAACAAAGAGAAGTAGAACTTGTTAAATTCTTAGACAAAAATAAACAAAAATTTTGAATACGCCAAGTCCTAGTTCCTGGATATACAGATGATCCTAAAGATTTAAAACAATTAGGTAAATTTTTAAAAGGATTAAAAGGAATGACGCATTTTCAAATTTTTCCTTATCATAATTTAGCCATCCCTAAATATGAAAATTTGCATATTGATTATCCTTTAAAAAATACTAAATTACCTACTGATGAAGATATATCAAAAGCTACTGAAGCTGTAAAACAAGGATTTAATATTAAACGCAAATAATTATGATGAAGATCTTTGCAAAAATAAACAACCTCACTATTTATTGTGGTTCAAGTTTATCTGAAATATGTTCAAAAGCTAGTAAACAAGTGATAGCTAACATTAAAGTTAATTATGAAAGATGCAATATTGGTGTAACTCCTAGTAAACCATTATTACCTTTATTCAAATATTTAATAGAAGATCATAGAGAAAACAAGACTAAATATAAACATGTTTATTTTTATTGCTTAAATGATTATGTTGCACTCAAAAGTGAAACTTGCAATTTATCAAATAAAGAAATATTAAAAAAGCAGCTGACTAAACCTTTAAAAATTAAATCTAAAAGAATATTTTTTCCTACTGATGAAGTTTCTGACTATGATTTTTCTCGATTTGATCGTAAAATTTGAGCAGCAGGAGAATTAAATTTATCAATAATGGATCTTGGTAATGATGGTCAGTTAGCATTTAATGAGAGTAATAGTTTATTAAGTGATCTTACTCGTGTGGTTGAATTATCACAAAATTTAAGAATGCAAAAATCTAAAAGATTTGGTGATAAAATTGCTAAAACACCAATTTTAGGTGTAACTGCATCTTTACCAATTATTTTAAATAGCAAACAAATAATAATTATTGCCAC
>CAZIEX010000058.1:0-1538 GCA_964538585.1 uncultured Mycoplasmatales bacterium
GTAAAAGTAAACCACGAAGTTTTGGACTTATGAACATACTAAGAGATTTGGAAATCGTTGAAAAAACAGGACATGGTATTCCAATGATTGTTAAAAAATATGGTAAGGAAGCATTTGAAATAACAGATTATTATGTACTTGTAACCTTGCCTTTTGATAAAGATGTACTCAATAAATTGAATAAAAATAAGAAAAATATAGATTTCAATGATGGGTGGTCAAGTGGGGTGACAAATGTCCACCTAAATGTCCCCCCAGATCTTCATGGATTTGAAAAGGCAAATTTTAAAAAGATAAGCAGAGAAGAGATAGTAATTAAGTACATTAAAGTTAATCCATATATAACATTTGAAGAAATAGCAGTTGATTTAAAATTATCAACTAAAACGATAAAACGTACATTTGCATGTCTAGTTAACAAAGGAGTTTTATTAAATATTAGAAAAAACCAACATGATAAATGGAGGCTTGCAAAGAATAAGATTAAGGAAATTGAAGATAATAATGGGTGGACAAGTGGGGTGACAAATGTCCACCTAAATGTCCTCCCAGATGTCCATGTGACAGATGAAGAAAATACAAAAAATAAATATCGAGAATCATTGATAATTAAGTATATTAAAAACAATCAATATGTAACTTATAAAGAAATAGCAATACAATTAAATGTGTCGACTAAAACTGTAAAACGAATATTTGATACTTTAAAAAAGAAAGGTATTTTATTATCAAATAGAAAAAACAGATATGACAAATGGATAATCAATGAAGATCAAACAGAGTAACATATAGATTTTTTTCTACAATTTAGATATTTCATTCAATATTCTTTTTTAAACAAGTACAATGATTTAATATAATGGTGATGTTTATTTAATTAAACATAACTTCATCTCGAAATTAATTTATATAAATCTTATATTAAAGAAGTAGTTCACAGGGAGGGAATAAGATGAAATATAAAATTATTGTAGATAGCAGTGCAAATTTAAAAAGTGATTATCTAAAAGACAAAGATATCGATTTTGAGGTTGTCCCTTTAACTTTAATCTTGGGTGAAAAAGAATATGTAGATAACGATTCTTTAGATCTAGGGTTGTTTATGGAACAAATGAAAGAATCTAAGAATTTAAAAACATCTTCTGCATGCCCTTCATCTGGATCTTTTTTAGAATCAATTAACGGAGCCGATTATTATTTTGTTGTTACAATATCTAAAAAGTTAAGTGGATGCTATAACGCAGCTGAAACAGCTATATCTACATTAAAAGATTCATCAAATGTATTTTTAATTGATTCTAAAGCAGTTGCTGGATCAATGATGTTAATAGTTGATAAATTAGTTGAATTAATCGAAGAAAATAAATCATTTGAAGAAATTAAATCTCAAATACTTTTATATAGAAACAAACTTAATTTATTATTCATTTTAGATTCATTTGATAATTTAATTAAAAACGGAAGAATGAGCAAGATTGTAGCCGCAATTGCTACATTAATAAGAATTAAACCACTATGTTATGGAAGTGATGGAGAAA
>CAZIEX010000059.1:0-1507 GCA_964538585.1 uncultured Mycoplasmatales bacterium
TATAGTTCTGATAGAGGTATCAGCAAATGTGTCATATCATTTGTGAGTTAACAATGATGCAAAAAAGCACTGTGAATTATATTTTGTAGAAGATTATTTTTATGCATTATTTAAACCTTCAGATGTAGATAAGGATGAGGATATGCTTTTTAGAATTGCCTGCTATCTTTTTCATCATCCAAATTTTCATAATGATAGTTATATTGTCTATATTATAGGCGATAAAAATGTGTTAGATAATTTTACTTATAATTTTTCAAACCACACTGTAAAGCTAATTAGTTACGAAGAAATAAATAATTGGTTTCCGAAGAATATTGAAGACATTTTTAGACTTGTTATTAGGTACATTTTAAGGTTTCAAAAATACTATGGGCAAAATTTTTCAGACCATGTCTTGCAAAATAATTATTTGTTTTGTATAGATAGAAATTTATCTGATACTGAACAAACTACTACTTTTAAATATTTAAAAACAATTTTGTTTGAGGAAAATTATTTGATTCATACATCGCCATATCCTGCATTAGAATTTTGTTTATCTCCTTTAGCAATTGATAAATATCAAGAGAAAGAAAACGAAATTAGCAAGAAAGCTTTTGTTGCCTTAAAATTCGGCACACAGAACAAAAAAAGAATTAGAATAATCAAAGAAGTTATATCCTCTTGTGGTTATGAACCAATATGTATGGATGAATATCAAACAAATAATTGGATTATGCCTGAAATTTTCTATCAAATAAAAATTTGTGATTTTATGGTCGTTGATTTTAGTATTGAATGTGCTGGAGCATATTATGAAGCTGGATATGGTTTAGCTCTCAATAAACAAGTCATACATATGTTTGATGAAAGGGAAAGTACTAACAACAAACTACACTTTGATATAGAACAAAAGCATACAATTTTTTACAAAGATTATAATGACTTAAAAAAACGTTTAACTGACAGGATTAAATCAACTATCGGTATTAATGATAAATAATTAAGATTTTTATATTTGTGCAGAAAGAAATAGACGAAGTTGAAGAATTAGATTTAAATATAGTCAACACATCATTATTATCTTTTAATCTAGGTAGTTTTGTATATTCATCATGTTATGGTTCATATATCAGTTTCGATCCTTCTTTAAATGAAGAAATATTAAGTTTATATTTTGGTAATTATTCATATGATTTTTATGGATTAGGATTTACATATTCAGATGATGATACTATTTCACTATATGCCTTTTATGTGACATCTAGTGGTATTGGCGGATACTATTTAGATTTTACCAATATAGGAAATTCATCAAATGAAATAATAGAAAATTATTTAGATTAGTAAAGGAAAATATTTATAAAATATTTGATTTTTGCGCTATATTTTCTACAAATAACGACTTTTCAAAGATTTTCTGGAGGAGATTGAGATAGACATCTTCAATCTCCTCCTTTAATTTTTTCAAAAAAGTTTTATACTTTTCAAGATGAAAGAGGGAGAGAAGGCAACATGAAAAAGA
>CAZIEX010000060.1:0-1501 GCA_964538585.1 uncultured Mycoplasmatales bacterium
TTAAAATACAAGATTGTTTTAAAGTCAGGATAATAGAGCGTATCAACATGGTTTGTAGACTCATTGGAGCAAATAGATTTAAGGTTCACAGCAGTTGCAAAGAGGTAATCGAAGCGCTATCAAGCGCGGTATGGGAAGAAAACAAAGATGACGTTAGGCTTGATAATGGAACAGTAAACATATACGTTTTAGACGCTATGGAGTATGCTTTTTCTAACTATATGCAGAGTTTAAATAACTCGTTTAATAGCATTAAAATTATCTAAATTAGCAAAAATTATTAACTATATGTATTTATATTCACAGTATTTGTATTGACAAATATATAAAATCAGCATACAATATATTAAAAGGAGTTGATATTATGGCATCTGTGAGTGTAACTGTACGTATAGATGAAGATTTAAAAAAAGATTTTGAAAATACATTAGATGATATTGGACTAACGACAACTGCTGCTTTTACTGTATTTGCAAAAGCTGTTGCAAAGCAACATAGAATACCTTTTGAATTAGTTGCCGATCCATTTTGGAGTGAAAAAAATCAAAAGCATTTGCGAAGTGCAATAAAAAATTTAGAAAATGGAAAAGGAAAAGAACATGAATTAATAGAGGTTAACGATGACTAGAAAAATATGGGATGATGAGGTGTGGGAAGATTATCTTTATTGGCAAACGCAGGATAAAAAGACACTAAAAAAAATAAATAATCTAATAAGAGATATTGAGCGCAACCCTTATGAGGGAATAGGTAAGCCAGAAAAATTAAAATATGAATGGCAAGGGTATTGGAGCAGAAGAATAGACAGTACAAATAGAATAGTTTACAGGATAAAAGACGAGTGTATAGAAATAGCACAATGCAAATCACATTATGACGAATAATGATTTGAAAATTTTTTATAATATAGTATAATAATAGTGTTAGGACCTCCTGCACCTCTTCATATGTAAATATGTGATGTGACCCAATGGAGGACATTTTTGTAGAGGATGGAACAGGCAGCCATCGCCCATGTGCCGCTCACATGTTAGGAGAAGTAGTGGGACCTACCTACCTAAGCCCTCGAACCGCTGTAAAAGGCGGTTTTTTTAATGACCAAAAATGGGAAAGGAGCAAATTAAATGTGGAAAACAGCAAAAGAATTGTTATCACCGATAGAACATGATATTGATTATTTAGAGAACTGTCTATACAACACGGATAATATTTTCAAAATAATGGTAGGACAAGAAATAGGAGAAAATGCATTTGAAATATATTTTTTTACACCTGATGATAAAAAAATAACATTTGCAATTTTTCCTTATGACAATAGTGATAAAAAAGAAATTAAAAGCACCTTTGCCATTTCTGAGCATTATTTAAAAAATATTTATAAAAATTTGAAAAAGTAAGGTGATAATGGTGTGGGTAAAAATGAATTGATTTGAAAAATCACCGGATAATTAGTTTTTTAATGCCCAAAAATAGAAAAGGAGCAGATTTAATGCAAAAAAAG